>DASYHR010000921.1:0-9714 GCA_035998385.1 Dyadobacter sp.
CGCAGGCAATTACATGCAGCGGTTTGAATCCGGTGATGTCTACATCATCGGAGCGAACCAGTCTCATATCTTCAAAAACGACGAAAGCTATTTTGACCCCGAAGAAAGCAAACAGATCCATTCAGTTTCCATATTCTTCAATCCGCATCAGCTCATGACCAATATTCTGAATTTACCGGAAATGAACGGGATCAGAAAGTTTGTGGACGGCTTGCACAACGGATTTCAAATTCCAAAAGAGTCGGCGGAACTGATCAAAACGATTATTAAAGAAGTGATGCAGGCGAAAGATAGTTTGCGGGTTGCCTCATTTATTACGCTGCTACACCAATTCTCTATTGCGCGTGGGATGCAACCGCTTTCTACCAACAACAGCGAGCACATTATTTCAGAAGTGGAAGGGATACGGATGGACCAGATTTTCCAATACCTGGTTACCAATTACAAAAACCACATTTCACTGAACGAGATTTCGGAAGTTGCTAATCTCACGCCACAGGCTTTTTGCCGCTATTTCAAAAAACATACGGATAAAACCTTCGTCAGCTTTTTGAATGAATTGCGCGTAAATGAAGCCTGCAAAATGATTGTTTCGGGAAAATTTGATAGTTTTTCTGAGGTATCTTACCAAACGGGTTTCGACAACGTCACCAACTTTAACCGGGTATTCAAAAAGACAATCGGAAAGTCGCCCAGAGAATACCACCGTGACTTCCGTGCCCGACTGATCTGAAACGCCTAAACCTTACAATCTTGTCAACATCAACTGCACCGGTCTGGAAAATCAATATTGATACCGGCGGAACCTTCACAGACTGCCTTGCAACAAGTCCGGCTGGTGAAAAAAAACGTATCAAAGTGCTTAGTTCTTCACGTTTGCGGGGAACGATCACTGAGAAAACAGGACCTAATCAATATAGATTTACCTCTCCCTGGAAACATAATAGCCGGGTTCTTTCGGGTTATACGTTTCAGGTCGGCACTTTTATAGGAAAACTTGTAACGCTCTCTCATCAGGATTCAATACTGACGACTGATGAAGATTTTGATATAGAACAACCTGTAGATTTTGAGTTATATGCCAATGAGGAGGCTCCCATATTGGCTGCCCGTTTGTTGACTGAAACGCCTATTTCTGAAGAATTACCTCCAATAGAAATGCGCCTTGGAACAACCCGCGGCACAAATGCCCTATTGGAAAGAAAAGGAGCTAAAACGCTACTGGTGGTCACCAAAGGGTTTAAAGATCTGCTGTACATCGGCAATCAGCAAAGACCATCGCTTTTTCAACTAGCTATACCTGAGCCTTCATTGTTATATACTGAAGTTTTGGAGATAGATGAAAGATTGGATGCAGAAGGCAATGTCATTACAAATCCTGATTTAGAAATAGTTGCAGAAAAAATCCATGGCAACTTTGAGTCGGTAGCCATTTCATTGCTTCACTCCTACCGTAATCCCGATCACGAAAATTCGGTAGCGGATCTGTTCCGTAAAAACGGGAATAAATATGTATCTGCTTCAGCCGAACTTTTCCCTTTTTCGCATTACCTGCGCCGGACACAGACTGCCGTTGTGAATGCTTATCTGGATCCTATTCTGGATCGATACCTGAGCAATATCAGGTCAAAACTGGCGGGCGGGCTCAAGAT
Organism: Dyadobacter sp.; assembly: GCA_035998385.1. Taxonomy (GTDB): domain Bacteria; phylum Bacteroidota; class Bacteroidia; order Cytophagales; family Spirosomataceae; genus Dyadobacter. The sequence goes on from DASYHR010000921.1 coordinate 1,653, forward strand.
CATGACCAGCACGGGAAGCCTCGCTGAATTGAATGCATTTACGGCAAAAGATAGTCTGCTCAGCGGACCGGCAGGTGGCATGGTTGCGGCTGCAAATCTGGCGGCGATGCGTGGCGTTGAAAGAGCAATCACTTTTGACATGGGTGGAACGAGCACCGATGTTGCACGGATTGACGGACGACCGGAATTGAAATACATCACAGAAATCGACGGAATTGAATTCCATAATCCTACCCTGGCGATTGAAACAGTGGCGGCAGGTGGCGGATCAGTCTGCTGGTTTGATGGATTCACTTTGCAAGTTGGCCCTGATAGCGCCGGTGCATCTCCGGGACCGGCATGTTATGGAGCAGGCGGGCCGCTTACGATTACGGATGTCAATTTGTTGCTTGGCAAGTTGGATGCATCGCGCTTCGGTATACCCATCCGTGCAGAAGATGCAGCAAAAGCATTGATTAAATTAAAATCGGAGATTGAAGCGACCAGCGGCAATCTCCTCAGCGATATCGAAATCCTGACAGGCCTTGAGAGCATCGCCAATGAAAAAATGGCGGATGCGATCCGGAAGATTTCCGTTGAAAAAGGAGTCAACCCCGGCGATTACGCACTGATCACTTTTGGTGGTGCAGGAGGACTTCATTGTTGCCAGCTGGCGGATTTGCTCGATATCAAAAATGTAATTATTCCTTATGACGCCGGTTTGTTCAGCGCAGCAGGAATCGGTGAATCGCTGATCAGCACGATCGTTTCAAAGCAAATTTTGCAACCGCTTACACAGGTTACAAAGCAAGTTGAACAATGGAATGATGAGCTGATCCGGCAGGCAATTCGGATTCTCGCAGAACAGCAGATCACGGAATACGAAACAGTTTTCATATCACTGTTTCTGCGATTTGCCGGACAAGAAAATACGCTCAGCGTAGATTGGCAGGGCGAAAAAACCATGGAAGCTTTTCGGAAATTATATACGGACCAATTCGGCTACTATCCTGAAAACATGGTGGTAGAACTTGAAAGTATCAGGATCAAAGTTTGTGAGAAAGCACCTGACCTGGAAGTGAAACAGCAGTTGACAACCGGATTGGAAATCAATTCTGACCGAACAGTCACTGGTCAGCTTTCTACAACCCGGATATTCGAATGGGATTCGCTGAAAGCGGGAAACAAAGTGACAGGACCTTCCATACTGCTCAATTCAACTTCAACGGTTTTTGTACCTGCTAACTGGGAGTTCATTATTCAGGAAAACAATGATGCATCTGCTTTTAAGATATCCTCGAATGCATCAGTTAAAAGTGAAGAAAAAGAAGAGGTAGCACTGGAATTGTTTACCAACAGATTTGAAGCTATTGCAGAGGAAATGGGTGCGCAATTGCAACGTACAGCCTTTTCTGTCAATGTAAAAGAAAGACTTGACTTCTCCTGTGCTATGCTGGATGCGGATGGCGATTTGCTTGTGAATGCACAGCATATCCCGGTTCACCTGGGGAGTATGGGTATTTGTGGCAGACTCGTACTCGATTACATAGCTATCCGACCCGGTGATGTGGTCATTACAAATCACCCTAAATACGGTGGATCTCACCTGCCGGATGTGACGCTCATTTCCGGCGTTTTCACGGATTCAGGAGTATGTATGGGTTATGTGATCAACCGCGCGCACCATGCCGAAATAGGAGGAAAAACACCCGGCTCGATGCCACCGGATGCCACTTGCCTGGCGGAAGAAGGCGTTGTGATTCTGCCTCAATATCTGGTTAAAGCAGGTATATTTCAATGGGACAATCTCAAAAATCTTTTCACAAAAGCTGATTATCCTACCCGAAATTTGCTATCCAATGAAGCGGACATTATTGCGGCTTTGTCGGCACTCCGAAAAGGAAGCGAACAGCTATTGAAACTTACCGAAATACATGGTGAAGCAACCGTAAAAAAATACATGCAGTTGCTAAAGACCAGTGCATCTTCTCAACTTAAAACCAAACTTGAACCGCTCGTCGGACAAACGTTCTGCGCGGAGGAATTCCTCGATGACGACCATTGCATAACAGTTCAGGTACACATTCAGCCTGACAAACAGATTTTTGATTTCACCGGAACATCTTCAGTTCACCCCAATAATCTGAACGCCAATATTTCCATTTTGCACAGCGCGATTCTATATGTTTTGCGGTTGTTGGTCAACAAAAAAATACCACTGAATGATGGTTTGATGAAGGATGTGGAGATCATTCTTCCGGATAACAGCTTTTTGAATCCCCGATTTTCAGATGATCCGCTCTTGTGCCCTGCCGTCGTAGGAGGCAATACAGAAGTGAGCCAACGCTTGGTGGATACGCTTTTGAAGGCATTCGGACTGGCAGCTTGCAGTCAGGGTACGATGAATAACTTCCTGTTTGGAAATAAAAACTTTGGATACTACGAAACCATAGGCGGCGGAACCGGAGCCGGAGATGGTTTTCATGGCCGCTCTGCCGTACACCAGCACATGACCAACACCCGCATCACAGATCCCGAACAACTGGAAAGAAAATATCCGGTGCGTTTGCTGGAATTTGGTATACGGAAAGGATCGGGTGGAAACGGGAAATTCAAAGGAGGTGACGGGATTGTGAGGAAGTTGCAGTTTTTAGAAAAATTGCAGGTAACGCTGCTCGGCCAGCACCGCAAATACGAACCTTATGGAATGGCAGGAGGCGAAAACGGGAAATGCGGATCTCATACGCTGATCAGCAAAGAAGGTACGTCTCAGTTACCAGGTATATGTAGTTTCGAAACGGAGGCCGATGCTATTTTAGTAATAGAAACACCTGGCGGCGGCGGGTATGGGTGTTAGGGTTACACTATGAGATTCAGAGTGAATATGAGATTTTTATTAATAAAACTGAGAAGATTACACAGAGAACCACAGAGTTAACTAAGAGATACACGGAGATTTTAAAATTACATCTCTGTGAACCTCCCTATCACCTCTGTGAACCTCTCTGTCCCTAAACATAAACTAACCCAACCCCACACAACCTTAAACTAAATAACAATATGACTACAGACTACATATAGTGTCAAAATCAGATAGACGGAGTATATAATTCTCTGTGAACCTCCCTACTACCTCTGTGAACCTCTGTGTCCCAAAACCTAAACCCAAGCCAACCCCATGCCTAAATCATCTTCCAAAACCCTCCTTGGTGCTGCATTCCTGATGGCGACTTCGGCTGTGGGGCCCGGGTTTCTGACACAGACGACCGTATTTACGCAGCAACTTACCACCAGTTTCGGATTCATCATTCTGATTTCTGTCATCATTGACCTTTGCGTGCAATACAACATCTGGCAGATTGTGACCGTATCAGGCAAACGTGCGCAGGATCTGGCCGACGCTTTGCTTCCCGGATTGGGTTATCTGCTTGCATTTCTGATCGTTGTAGGCGGACTTGCATTTAATATCGGCAATGTAGCCGGTGCCGGACTGGGTGTAGAAGCCATGACGGGCATTCCTGTGCATATCGGTGCTTTGAGTAGCGCAGCGATGGCCATTGGTATATTTCTGTTCAAGGAAGCCGGAAAGGCAATGGACAGCTTTACCAAAATTCTGGGTCTGTTGATGATTGTACTGATCCTGTTCGTCGCATTTACCTCACATCCTCCACTTTCTGCAGCGATCCACCATACTTTTATCCCGGAAAAATTCGATGCAATTGCTACGCTGACGTTGGTTGGCGGTACAGTTGGGGGCTATATTTCATTTGCCGGCGCACACCGTTTGCTGGATTCAGGTATCACCGGTGAAGCCGCTTTACCCCAAGTAAATAAAAGTGCTTCCACTGGCATTCTGGTTACGGCAACAATCCGCTATTTGCTATTTCTGGCCACGCTGGGTGTTGTCATGTCGGGCGTAGCTGTGAATCCTGATAATCCTACTGCTTCTGTTTTTGAAAGTGCTGCGGGTAGTGTAGGCCGGCAAATGTTTGGATTGATGATCTGGTGTGCGGCAATTACTTCGGTGGTGGGAGCGGCTTACACATCGGTCTCATTTCTCCGTTCATTTCATCCTGTTCTCGAAAAGTACCACACATATATAACCATTGCCTTTATCCTTGTCTCAACCCTTGTTTTCCTGTTTGTAGGCAAACCGGTGAGCATACTCATTTTCGTCGGTACGCTTAATGGCTTTGTACTTCCCATTGCACTATCCATACTTCTTGTCGTAAGCCGGAAATCCAGATTGATGGGTAATTACAAACATTCTCAGTTATTGCAAATCGCAGGCTGGGCTGTTGTAATTATATTGATCGCTATGGGCATTAACCTTTTAAACTAACCCCTTTACAATGCTTAAAAACTTTAAAATCTGCTTGTTGCTACTTGTTTCAACCTGTGCGTTGGCTCAGAATAAAAAACCGCTGACGGTAAAAATTGATGTAAATAAGAAAGCCCAGAAAATTGACAATTTTGGTGCTGCAGGCGCATGGTTTTCGGAAGGAATTGGCAAACACTGGCCGACTCAAAACCGCGAACAAATGGCGGAATGGCTATTCAGTAAGGAATTTGATGCAAAAGGAAATCCGAAAGGTATAGGCTTGTCGGCATGGCGCTTCAATATCGGTGGCGGCACAGAAGAACAGGGCGACAAAAGCGGCATCTCTGATTTCCGCAAACGTGTTGAAAGTTTTCTGAATCCTGATGGTACTTACGATTGGAACAAGCAGTCGGGATATTTATGGTTTACCAGAAAAGCCCAGACATACGGTGTTGAAAACCTGATCGCTTTTTCCAATACACCACCGGTTCAGTTTACCAAAAACGGATTGGGCTACAAGACCGACAAAGATTATGTTTCCAACCTTCGTCCTGACAAATATGCCGCGTATGCAGGATTTTTGGCAACAGTATTGAAACATTTTGATGATGAAGGCCTTCATTTTAAATACATCAGTCCGATAAATGAGCCACAATGGGACTGGTCGCATCCGGTAGGAGCACCGGCCAAACAGGAAGGTTCGCCATGGCGGAATGAAGAAATGGCTGGGGTGATTACGAAGCTGGACAGTGCCTTAACCGCAACCAATTCCAAATCTAAAATCCTGATTACTGAGGCTGCTCAGCTGGACTATATGTATGCCAAAACAGGCGGAGCTTCGAAACAGATACAGGCTTTTTTCGGGAAGCAAAATCCGACGTATCTGGGTAACCTGAAAAACCTTCCTCTGATTATTGGCGGGCACAGTTACTTCACCGACAAGGGAGATAGCGCTCGTATTGCAGTTCGTCAGCATGTGGCGGATACCACTTCCAAATATGGCGTTACCTTTTGGCAAAGTGAATACTCTATGCTTGCGGATGGCTATAAGGAAGGGAAAAAGGGAAAAATCCCTGCTATTGATTGTGCACTTTTTCTGTCTAAAGTCATCCATGATGATATTGTATATGGCAACGCGGCTGCATGGCAACTTTGGAATAGTTGGGAACCGGGCAGCGCAGATTTTGACACGCGCTATTATGTAATCGCACTTAATCCTGCCAACAAAGAATATACGGATGGAACCGTGACGGCCACCAAAAACTTATGGGCATTGGGTCATTACAGCCGTTTCGTCCGTCCCGGAATGCAACGCCTGCACATCGGCAGAGATGATGCTTTAACACCTGTTGAAATGGCGCAGGACCTAATGCTGACTGCTTATACGGGAGAAAAGGAACTTGTATTGGTGGCAATCAACTATACTTCGGAGGCGCGGGAACTGAAACCGGAGATCAGCCATTTTAAAGTCGGTAAAACGTATGATTCTTACCTGACTACCGCCGACCAGAATGTGAACATGTTACATACAAAAGGACAGAATGTGACAAAGGGAATTCAGATTCCGGCTCGTTCTATGATGACCATTGTATTGCACAAAAATTAATAAAACTGAATTTCAACATTTAATCTATATGTTTTCAACAGAAACTTATATCCAGAGACGCAGGATATTAAAGCAAAAAACAGGAAGCGGCTTGCTACTTTTCCTGGGTAACGACGAATCCGGAATGAACTACCGTGACAATGTATATCCTTTCAGACAGGATAGTACTTTCCTTTATTATTTCGGACTGGATGTGGCTGGACTTACAGCAGTGATTGATATTGACAACGACCAGGAAATCATTTTCGGAGACGAACTCACTATCGATGATATCGTTTGGACCGGTCCGAAAGAACCATTGGCAGAAAAGGCGGCAAAGGTTGGGATCAGTCAGGTCAAACCTGCAGCGGCTGTAAGCGGGTATTTAAAATCATCCTCTGCGCAAGCACATTTCCTGCCTCCTTACCGGGGAGAGCACTATCTGAAATTGCAGGAATGGCTTGAGGTTGCACCAGCGGCTGCAAGCGAAAAAACTTCTGTGTCGTTCATCAAGGCTGTTGTCGCGATGCGCTCATACAAGTCGGAGGAGGAAATCGCCGAAATTGAAAAAGCTGTGAATACTTCGGTTGACATGCATCTGGAGTTCATGCGTATCACACAACCTGGCCAGACAGAAAAACAGGTTGCCGGACAGTTGCAAAGTATCGCCATCGGGCAAGGCGGAGATATCTCCTACCCCATCATTCTGACGGTAAACGGGGAAATTTTGCATACGCATACCCGTGATCTGGTTATGCGTGACGGACAGTTATCGTTGTGCGATGCCGGAGCCGAAACGGCACTACGCTATTGCGGAGACCTTACCAGGACTATCCCGACAGGCAAGAAATTCACGACGCTTCAGAAAGAGATGTATGAAATCGTGCTCAACGCAGAAGAATCTGCCATAGCTGCTGCGAGGCCTGGGGTGCTATTCAAAGACCTCCATACATTGGCTTCTACCAAATTACTGGAAGGGTTAAAAGACGTTGGTATTATCAAAGGAGATCCTTCTGAAGCTGTAGCGCACGATGTACATACTTTGTTTTTCCAATGTGGATTGGGACACATGATGGGTATGGATGTGCATGATATGGAGAACCTGGGTGAGCAATATGTAGGTTATACGGATGACCTGAAAAAAGGAACCACTTTCGGATGGAAGTCACTTCGTTTGGGCCGTGCATTGGAACCAGGTTTCGTAGTAACAGTAGAACCAGGATTGTACTTTATCCCTACACTAATCGACCGTTGGAAAGCTGAAAACAAACTTTCTCAATTTATCGACTACAACAAGCTGGAATCCTTCCGCAATTTCACAGGAATCAGGATTGAGGACGATATCGTGATCACTGAAACCGGCCACAGAGTTCTTGGTAAACATTTACCAAAATCGGTTGCGGAGGTTGAGGCGTTGAGGTAAATTTACATTGCGTGTTTAAACTTTTATACACGCAATGTAATATATTGTACTAGTTAATAATTTTATCGACATCTACTTTTATTTTACGGCTTCATGAAGCAGATATTCAGATTATTCTTAACACTTCTCACCTTTACAACGCAAGGACAAAACATGTTAGAATGGGATAAAGATTATAAACTACAATTCTCTGACTTTCAATCTCCATCTACACAGATAGGTCAAACGAATGTATACAGCCTGTATACTGGCGTTCATATGGACTTTGCATTCCATATGTCCAATACAGAATTTATGTTTACAAAAAATTTCAATTCCAAGGTAAATTGTTCATTAAATAAAGCTGCTGCGTATATTATTGCGACAGACAATATGAAAGCAACTGAATTACTCAACTTTGCACAATATGAATTTGATTTGACAGAGTTGTATGTACGGAAATTCAGACAGAAAATGTTTTCAAACAAAGGTGCTTTTTCAAACGTGAATTTTTTCAAACCGCTATATGATGAAGTTCAGCTTGAATTGAGTAGTCGGCATGCATCTGCTACTAAGCTCACTGATATGGGGGTAAAAAGCAATCTACTGAACGAGTTACACCAGGAAGTTTTAGATGAACTTACCCAGCTCGCTGACTTTTGTAAAACTTGTAAGCCTCCAAAAAGAAAGAAATAGAGCAATGTTTTTACTAAAAGAATAGTCAAAGCATTTTTTTAAATATCATCTCATTTACCATCCAACCACAATAACTCAT
>DASYHR010000925.1:0-2372 GCA_035998385.1 Dyadobacter sp.
TCTGCCAAAATCCATTCAACAACCGACTGGATGAATGCAGGGCAACTGCTCAACTGGCAACGACAATCGCATATTAATGGCGGAACCTATACCGGAAAATATGGTACGGCGCCGGATCCGGATTTTGATGTACAGACTTTCGGCGGAGGTGAGGAGACTGGTATCAATAATATACGCACGGCTTATCAATGGAATCCTGATGGCAGTGTGCAGATGCGGGCAGCTACTGCAGACGAAGTTTCTGCTGGTTATGCGGCCAATGTACCTGTTTATAATTCCGAAAATTTGTTTGATCAGAACTGGAGAGATCTCGTGGCAAGAACCGGGAGAACGCAAAATCATCAGCTGTCACTTTCATCGGGAAGTGATAACTCGCGGGTATATCTTTCGCTCGGTTACCTCAATCAGCTTGGAACGCTAAAGGATCAGGATTTTAACAGATATTCATTAAATCTGAAGGGAGATATCACGCCGCGAAAATGGCTTACAGTTGGTCTTGCATTGAATGGAGTTTATTCCAAACAAAACTATGGTACATCTGAAAACTCTTCCAATAGCGGAGCAAAAGATTCATACGGGCAGGCGCTGGCATTAATGCCTTACGCAAGTGCCTATGATGCAAGCGGTGAGTTACTCAATACCAACAGAGAGGGCTTATCTGCCCATAATGTGCTTTTGAACATTGCGAATTCTACGAATGAACATAAACTTGCTTCTGTTTTATCAAATGTATTTGCCGAAATCCGGTTTACAGATTGGCTGAAATTTTCTTCCAAGTTCGGAGCTCAATACAGTGACAAAGAATACGGATCTTTCTTCGGTCCGGATTACACCAATCCATTTAGTGCGGTAGGTACTGCACCTTTGATCGGATACAATTCGCACAACAAGAGTCTGGGCTGGACGCTGGAAAACTTACTATTCCTGAACAAACAAATTGGAGTTCATAGCATTGGCATTACTGCACTTCAATCATCTCAACAAAATACAAATAACGGAATCAACATCCGTGCGCAAGGTATTACATTTCCATCCTCTCAGTGGTACAATCTGGCTGCCAATGCAACCGGAATTCCAATGGGTTATGGTACTTCTTACAGCCGTTCTGCGCTGGCTTCCTATATGGGGCGTATCAATTATGGTTTGATGGACAGATTCCTGCTAACGCTTTCAGGTCGCTGGGATGGAGCTTCTGTATTGGCAAAAGGTAATAAATGGGCATTTTTCCCGTCTGCGGCTATAGCGTGGAAACTGGAAGAAGAGGCATTTATCAAACAAATTGACTGGATCAGTCAGCTTAAAGTACGCTACAGCTGGGGCCGTACAGGAAACTCTTCTGTTGCAGCCTATTCTACGGGCGGCTCTATCACTGGTGCCGGGTATGTTTTTAACGAAACGCAGGCAGCCGGCTACAAATCCGCATCCATGCCGAATCAGGATTTACGTTGGGAGAAAACAGGCCAGCAGAACATTGGTCTGGACTTTGCACTTTTCAAAAACCGTATATCAGGATCCCTTGAAGCCTACCTTGCAGAGACCAGCGACCTGTTGATGTCCAGATCAATCCCTCCGGTTTTGGGATATACAAGCATTCTGAGCAACATTGGCCGTACGCAGAATTGTGGTATTGAGCTCTCCATATCCTCAATCAATATACATAGAAAAAACTTTACCTGGAAAACAGATTTTAACTGGTCGACCAACAAGGAGAAAATTCTGGAACTGACCAGTGGAGCGGTGGACGATCTGGCAAATGGCTGGTATATTGGTCAGCCGATATCGGTATTCAGAGATTATCAGTATGACCGACTTTGGCAGAATACAGCCGAGGATGCACGGTTGATTGAGCTGTATAAAAAGATTGGAAACATCACTGCATTGCCTGGCCAGGTGAAGATTAAAGACCAACCTTTGATCACAGCTACAGGTGGCGAAGCCAATACGAAATCTGTGACGCTCGCAAGTGGTGAGGTTGTGACCTATGTAGATAATGGTTTTGGGGTGATCAATGACAACGATAAAGCGATATTGGGAAGCAATCGTCCTGCCTGGACAGCGGGGCTTACCAATACTTTTGGATACGGTAATTTTGAACTTACTTTCTTTTTGCAAGCGCGTATTAATAACCTGTATTACGGCGCTTTGCAAACCTATGGTCGTCGTGTAGAAACAGATACCTGGAGCCCGGAAAATCCCGGCGCAAGTTATCCGCAACCCACTACAGCCACGTTCACCAACTACAATTCCGTACGGAATTATGCAAATGGTTCTTTGGTAGCGCTGCGCAATATCTCACTTACGTACACGCTTCCTCAGTCTCTGGCGGATCGCTACAAACTGGGCAATTTTCAGATTTATACACAGGTGCTGAA
>DASYHR010001009.1:0-5561 GCA_035998385.1 Dyadobacter sp.
CCGGATCAAACAATTTCTGCTAAGACCATGATACCAACCACCCTTACTCTCGAACAGCGGCTGATGCTCATCAACCAGTTCAAGTTGCTCTCGTTCGTCGAGGATGAATACCAGCAGGAGCACCTGACGAGGAGTATAGAAATTTTGGAAAAAGGCTATACAGGACTTTACCCTAAAGTCTTTGATCGGCTATACGAAGAAGTTCCTATATCTGTATACAACGACGTAGAATCTATCCTTGCCATGTACAAAAGGATAAATGAATCTGTAAGACATTTACCAATATCCGAGCAGGAATTGCTCAATCTGGCAAGTCTGGAATTCGAAGGTTTCGATGACAATAACGAGATGTACTACCACATGATGTCGTACCTTGTAGACAGGATGGATGAACATCATGACTACCGGGGACGCAACCTCAGATCTCATAATCCCTTGAGTATGGTGAAATACAACAAGATGCTTAGCGTGTACAATCGTCTGCAGCTTGAAGCTGACTCTCATTACTCCACAAATGACTTACAGGAATTCATTGATGCGTTGCTAGAGGAGGCTGGTGAAGAAATTAAGGAATTGCAATTAACTGAAACCGATACCGTAAAATAAATTAAGCAGTTATATTATAAAGTTATTAAATATAATTTACTAAATATTAGCGGTTTATTTCAACAAAATAATTAAATTTGTATCTGAGGACTGGAAACAGTACTCATAACGTTGAGTAAAATCGGACATCCCGGGGCTTCTTGCCCCCGGATGTTTTTTATTTTTATACCCAACAATATATTTTGTAATGATTACACCCGAAACGGTCTGAATAATCAGGCAAGTTTTCGCAAAACCTGACCGGACTGGTGCTTGTGATAGTTCGTAAAAGAATGTTTAGAAGAGAGCTGGCGGATCACCCATGTCGCCCAGATTCCGGCGCCGATCATCAGGGCCATAACCAAATATGGCCATAGCGTTAAAAAATTCAGAATTGACTGTAGCATAGCAATTTGAGTTAGATTCTACATCTTGTCCAGCCTCTGATTGATAAACAATCGTTCCAACTATCAACTGATGCTGAATTAACAATTCCTGTAAATTTTACGCCACATTTTTTGATACCATTCCACAACGGATAGGACACAAAAAAGTCGCCGGATCAGAGACCCGGCGACTTTTAAATACATCTACTATTTATTATCTTTTTACAAACTTGCTGCTCATAACCTGTCCATCTTTACGTGTAACCTGTACGATGTACAGACCCGCTGTGAGATTTTCAGTTGTAACGGTTGATCTGATATCACCCGCCGATTCGAATACTATCTTCCCAACTGTATTGAAAACTTTTACCGATTTAACAAGTCCCCAATCTTGCACCTGAATTGTCAATGGCTCAGCATTAGCAACAGGGTTCGGATACAATTTCAGAGATTCTATTGCGAAACGTATGCTTTGGATTCCGCTCATTGAGAACGTTGCATCTCTGTCGATCATTTTCAGACGATAAAGGTTTTCTCCATCCAAAGGATTAGCATCTGTAAAGCTATAAGTAACCAATGCTGCGCTTTCACCTTTGGCGTCTCTGCTTCCAATCGCGTTCCATTCTTTACCATCCCGGCTTCTCTGAACCTCGAAGCTCTCGCTGTTTGATTCAGAAGTCGTAGACCATGATAATTGAGCTGACTCACCTTCCTTTGTAACTTTGAATGAGGTAAGTTTTACGGGAAGGGAAGTTTCGATTGTAAGGGTATAAGTATTACTAGCAACCTGCTGCAGAGCGTCTGTCACATATATTGTAAATGAATTAACGCTTATACCTGCAGCATTTGGATTACCTGTAAGTACACCCTGAGGGCTTAAAGAAAAACCTGTTGGCACAGCTAGAGTTCTTCCAACCGGGTTGGTAAGCGAATAAGTAAATGGCGCTTTTCCACCAGTCGCGCTTCCGTTTGTGCTGATTCCGGTTATGGTAGCATCCGCTATATCGACCATATAAGACGTTTCCGAAACCATCACGCTTGGGAAATTCCCCCCAGGGATCAGCAATTGTTTGTAAACAATTACCGTGTAAGTCTGATCAATAAACGTATTTGCGGTTGCATCGGTGATACGTACTGTGAACGTATAAGTGCCATCAGCAGTCGTAGTACCAGTGATTGTGCCGTTTGCATTAAGCGTCAACCCTGTTGGCAATTGATTAGCTCCCTGTACCGCATACGTCAATCCAGCACCGCTACCTCCGGTTGGAGCCGGAATAGCTGAGGCGCCATAAGACGGAGCGGAAACATAGCTTTCCGGTAGTGTGGCAGGATTTGCCACCAATGGATCATATATAGTAATGCTGTAAGCTTTCTCCACGGTTTGTCCTGATGTAGGATCTGAAATCAAAACTGTGATTGGATATACTCCCGCAGCGCCAGTAGTTGTACCACTGATTGAACCATCCGCATTTAAAGTTAAACCAGTTGGCAATGGACCAGATGTTCCGGTAAGTGCATAGGTAAAAGTACCGCTGCCGCCTGTAGCCGCAATGGAAGTAGTTGTGTAGCCTTGTGTTCTGATACCTGAAGGTAACACGACGGGATTAGCAATAACTTTTGGATAAACCGTTATTGAAAACAATCTGTCTACCACTACCGGGATGTTATTGAGTGCGCCGTCTGTAACAGTGGCAGTGAAAGTGATTGTTGAACCTCCCTGTGCAAATGTCCCTATTGGGGTACCTGTAATCCGACCATCAATACCCAAATCAAGTCCGGCATTGGTAAGGTTGGTTAGTGAAACACCCGTAAAATTATAAGTGCTACCAGTTTGACCTCCTGTAACAGTTATCGATTTTCCGGTTCCCGTGTAAGCAACACCTTCAACTAGGAAACCTGGATTGGTAAATGTTGGTACTGGAAGAACTTTGATATTAACAGGAACTTTAGCAGAAATATTTGTACATCCCTCCTTCTGGGCAGCAGCATAGTACACATAATCACCAGCTGTTGCAATTGACGTAACCGGCAGGTTATACGGTGATGCACTGCCAGGAGTTAAAGCTGTTGCACTATTACCCAAGTACCACAAAATGTTGTTACCCGCAGATGTAGCCGTGATAGCAGGTAACTGTGCGCCTGCGTAGACTGTTAAACTATTATTAGCACCTAAGCTTACTGTAGAGCTAATGGACGGAGCAACTGCTGAAAGTTCAACATCGTAAAGTCTCAATGCGTCTCCGATGACATTGGCATTTATTAACCCGCCATTAAATGATACCTCAATACGATCAAATTCAACACCAGGTTTAAAAGTTGTATTAACATCAACAAAACCACTATTGATTGTCAAAATGTTGGCGAGATTAAGACCAATAAGATTAAGATTGTCTTGAAGGCTCTGAGTGGCAACAGCTACGTTGTTCGGACCCTTATATGCTTTGAATGTCACCCCACCACTCAGCAAATCCAGGGCTACAATCGATTGGTTAAGAGAAAAATGAATTTTCGCAGCATCTGAAGCGGATGCAGTATGATCAAATATTATCTCCTGTGCAATTGTATTTGCTACTCCGACATTTGCTAAACCATTGCTAAACTTGGAGTAAGTCGCAGGACTATCGTCGATTGCCAAATGAGCATCTGCCACTAATTGACCCAAATCCAACCCTCCCAGAACAGATTCGGTAGTTACGGTAATTCCAGTATTCCCAAATCCTGTGAACAAAGGTCTTACGCTGCATGGATCGCCTGTAGATACAGTAAACGCATTATGAACATTAGTGGAAACTGAGGAAGCTGCAACCAATTTTAATCCGGTAGGGACCGCGACATTCAATCTTACAGCATTGAATGGTTCTGAAGCTGGAGGAGTCACTGCTGCGTGCCAATCGTTATTTTTATCGATTAACAGTTTGGTGGTGGTTTGGTCGTTATTGACTATCGCATTTCCTTCATTCGCATTACCGGAAAAATCGAACCCAGACGGCAAAGTATAATTACCTGCATTTTTATAAGCGGATCCAGATATATTGTATATCGACGATAATCCAAGAACAGTACTAACATTAACGTTGATACCAGTTGTAACAGGCTTAGCACCCAACTTGAAGTAAACTGGTGTCCCAGCGACTATATTTGCATTACCGTCATTTCTAAACAACAGATATACATTTGCTCCTGCTAGTCCAGCAACCACGCTCAAATCTGTGGCTTTCATAGTCGTACTCGCTGTAGTAGATCCTGTCAGTACTGATGTAGTACCATAATAAAAGTTATTTCTGGCAATAGGTGCAGTAATCTCCGCACCGCCAACTCCCACAACCTTGGTGTTATAAAAATCCCCCGTCTTCTGCCCCGTCAAATAAGTCTTTGTCTGCGCTTTCGCTTGCTGCGGAGAAAATGCGAAGAGAGCGGCTAATAGCCCTCCAGTCCCGACTTTAAGAATGTTTAATAACCTTGTAGATTTTTTCATGAGTTTAAAGAGTAAAGTAAAACATGTAGATAAGTGTTAATGAACTTGGGAAAACAATAAAAGCGTCATCATAGCACTTGTGGGGGGTATAGTATAATTTGAAAATCAGCTTATTCCATAATAGTATCAGCAAGCTGTAACCACCCCGTTGCAGGCACTTACATCAATCCTCAGGAATGCTAATACTTGGAAATTTTCAAAACCGGAACCGGCTCAGATACATCGCTTTGACACTGTACGATCAAGAAAAGCGGAGGGTAAAATGCGTGTATGGTGCTTAGCTATAGGGCACTGAGACTGCACTGCAGTCAGTAAGAATGTAAAGTTTTTCATAGCGCGTAAATGAGTAAAGTTCACTTTTATTATTCATTGAATATCAGACACTTGCAAATCCAACCTTTTGCCGTCTAAATCCGGAAAAGAACGGATTACCAAAAATGCCTCGGCACCAAACCCCTGTAATGACGATGTCTATATACGTAAAGCAAAAGCTCTCTTGTTGTCGAAGCCGATCCCATCACCACGGTAAAATAATCTCGTAACCATAGGTTTAGAATCTATAAACACTAAAACTACTACGTCAATATAGGTAATGACTAATATTATCTCCAAAACTAATAATTATCATTACAAATAAAAATAATATTCACTAACAATTATTAAATAGTTCTATTAAACAATCCGACTACATCATTTCATATGCAACACACAAAGTGAATAAGATACACATCGAGAGGAATTGTATATCAGATAAGTGCTATATAATGATTACAATAAGGCACTAAAAATGTCTTCATATTGAATTAATAACATTATAAATATCTACACCATGGTCATATAAGTGGTTTACAAAACAAATTAATGCCAATTAATGACATCATACAGCTAATACTATTAATTATAGAATTATTTTATTTTCAGTAAATCAACTAACTCACACACCTCTTACTCCAGGCCATGTTACTATTGCATGTTGTAGTTACATATTTAGTTTTGAGTTGGATTAGAAATCCTGATCGCCTACTTGTGATTATGTAAAAAAACTTCTACATAAAAAGCCTACGACGCAAAAAAGCACCTTTTTGTGGATTAAAATCCACAAAAAGGTGCTTTGA
>DASYHR010001029.1:0-7392 GCA_035998385.1 Dyadobacter sp.
ACGACCGTACCACTGTAATTTATATTGAAACAAATCTCTATCGCACAGTAAAAGGATATCACGCCTGGTGGGAAGTCCCGGTAGCCGAAGTTTCAACCTCCTCATCGGTGCAGAAAGCCTTTGAAACATACCGGGAGAATAAAAAAACACAACGCATATTTTTATAGCATAGGGTAAAGAGGTTTGGGCATGTAGCTGATGGCAAAAAGAATATTTTTCATTCTTAACTCTTAATTTTTAACTAAAAAAATGAATTTCGAAAATATAAAACTTGGTATTGCTCCTATCAACTGGACCAATGATGATATGCCGGAACTGGGCGGCGAGAATACTTTTGAGCAGTGCATTAGTGAAATGGCACTTGCCGGATTTACAGGATGCGAAGTAGGCAACAAATTTCCGCGGGATACCGATGTATTAAAAAAAGCACTTGATCTCAGAGGTTTGCAGATTTGCAACCAGTGGAATAGTTATGAACTGACTACCAAATCGCTGGATGAAAACATCAAAAGCTTCACTCAATTGCTTGATTTTCTTGATACCATGGGAGCCAAAGTGATTGGTGGAGGAGAAACCGGCAATAGCTGTCAGGGGTTGAACGTCCCCGTGTTTGAAGGAAAAGGTATGCTTAGTACTGCGGAAGAGTGGAAAAACTTTACAAGCGGACTGGATGCTTTAGGAAAAATAGCCAAAGACCGTGGTATGAAACTGGCGTTCCACCACCACATGGGAACTTGTATACAAACGATCGAAGAAACAGATCGTCTGTTGAACGAGACAAACCCTGACTTTGTATATCTGAATTACGACTGTGGCCATTTCCATTTTGCCGGTGAAGATCCGGTAACTGCCTTGAAAAAGTATATTGGTCGCACCGCACATATTCACCTCAAAGACGTTCGCCCGAATATTCTGGAAAAAGTACATCAGGAAAAATTAAGCTTTCTCACTGCGGTGAAACAAGGCGTATTTACAGTACCCGGCGATAAGGAAGGCTGCATCGATTTCCCTGCCCTCTTTGACGTGATCAAAGCAAGCGATTATCACGGGTGGATTGTATTGGAAGCAGAGCAGGATCCTGCGAAAGCAAATCCACTAGAATACGCAATAATAGCGCGGAAATTTTTTAATAGCCTGACAGGTATATAAGGCCCAGCCGGAAGAACATTAATATCGTCCGGCTGAGAAACCCTCAGGGACAAGGCTCTGCCAGGAACTCGTCCAGAGCATCTTTGGTAGCGCCGGTGTAAAACGTTGCGCAGCTCATGTAAAAATCCTTGACCGTGCCTTTGTAAGCCTCGCAATTGGCTTTTGTCGGACTCTGAGAATAGGTTTGCGCTGCCGCTGTAACCTTTTCAGCATTCGTACTGCAATTTGCAGGACTTGGAGAGTTGTCTTTGTCTCCGCAGGATAAAAACAGTACAGTTGCGGACGTCGCAAAAACCGTGGTAGTTGATTTAAATAATCTTTTCATAGCATCTGCTTTTTTTAGTAAAAGTAGACAGTGCACGAAAGTCATAAAAGCGTAAAACTACGCCTTTGATTAAACGGATTCAAAATCAGTATTTAGCTAACCACCTGCTAAACAGGATGAAATATCAGAAATTGTTTCTAATAAGAAAGTGAATAATAAAGAGGATGTTATATGGTCAAACTTGCCTGGGTTTCCCGGGTCATTTTTTTATACCTGCATCATCATTGCCACACTTGCCAGAGTCAACACGTAATACCAGTACAAGACGTTATTACTCAGATTCTATTTCAATTGTGACACATGATCAACATCAAACAAATCAATAAGTTACTTTTCATTCTTGTACTGGCTGTATTTTCGGCCTGTAAAAAGGATGATGTAGAGCCAGATGAAAACACCACTTCCGGTTCTGACTACCAGGCAGTCAATACCTGGATATACGAGATGATGAATGATGCCTATTTCTGGTACAAGGAAATGCCAGCCGGTACAACACTCGATGCAAAGTCTGATCCTACAGATTATTTTGAAAAGCTGGTTTATCAGCGTACTACCACCGACCGCTTTTCAATGGTCGTTGAAGATGCGAATGAGCTTCAAAACAGCTTTGACGGAATCAGTAAAATTTTCGGGATCAGCTATTCAATCTCCTATATCGACGAAGGCAGCAGCAACGTTGGGTTATTTCTGAACTATGTTGTCAACGGCAGTCCCGCAGCCTCGGCAGGTCTCAAAAGAGGCGATATTATATTGAAGGCCAATGGCACGCAGCTCACCAGAGAGAATTACAGCACATTGTTGTCGGGAAGTGACACGCTTACATTCACGCTTGGTACAGTGAGCGGTACAACAATTTCTGCAGGTAGCACTACAGTGAGCTTAACCAAAGCAGTTGTTACCGAAGATCCTGTTGCCTTTTCAACTGTTATTGATAAATCAACTTATGGAAAGAAAATCGGATATGTGGTGTACACCCAGTTTGTTCCGGGCGTAGAAGGAAATGATGCTAAATACGACAATGAACTGAGGCAGATTTTTGCTGACTTTAAAACGCAGGGTGTGAATGAACTTGTGCTGGACCTCCGGCTTAACTCAGGCGGTTATATCAGTTCTGCCAAAACGCTGGCGTCCCTGATCGGTAAAAATGTTTCCGCCAATAAAGTATTTTACAAAGAACAGTGGAACGACAAATATGTAGCCTACTGGCAAAAACAATTCGGATCCTCGGCACTGGACTATCCCTTCAGTAATGAAGCAAATAACATCGGCGGCAACATCAGCAGGGTATTCGTATTGACCTCGCAGGGCACTGCTTCGGCCAGTGAGTTGGTGATCAATGGCTTAAAACCCTATATGGACGTTATCACAATCGGAGATCACACTGCAGGGAAAAATCTGTTCGGCTCACTCATCAGCGATGACGAAGATCGTTGGAAATGGGGTATCTACCTGATGTTAGGTCAGACTGCCAATGCCAATGGTGAATCGGATTACGGAACGATCAACGGGATGGCTCCTACCCATCAGGTAGCAGATAATCTGCTTCCGTACAAACCTTTTGCGGATGACGCTGAGCCACTTTTCGGAAAGGCCCTCGAACTGATGGGAATACCGAACAACAACACGGCCAGAATAACCACAGGAAGAAAAGCTTCCGCTGTCGTAGCCGGATCGTTTAAAGATAACCTGCAGGTGTCAGAATCCAGAATGATTAAAACTTCCCTCAAAGAGAAGTAGAAAAATATGATGATTGAAATAACAATAGCTGCCTCACGGTGGCTTTTGTTGTTTGTATACATACACTTTAACATTTATAAATACCGGCTTCTGGTACAAATTCCGACTTCTATGCCTTAATTTGCATTACCATCGCCGCCTCTGCAAATAAATAATCCGATTACACAAAAAGCATACGTATTTAGTTGAAAGATTAAATACACACCATTGGTATCATGAGAGCTGCGTTATGGCTAATCTTCTTCGTTAATCTCCTGTTGTCCCGACCAGTTACGGGGCAGACTCTGGAACATGCCTATCGCTTTTATGAAACCCTCTCCATTTCCGCCCCGGAGTGTGCTGACGATCTGACACAAATCAGAAGCGGAGGAAATTGTAATACCAGTTCTTCTCCGGGATCCTACACCGATGATGCTCCGCCTTGTCGTATAGAAAGAAAAGTATACCACACCAATGCAAATTGGGGTTTGCGTTATTCCAATAAAAGCGGCGTTATAGGAAGCAGCTATACAATCAGCATGTATGTTCATATTACAAATTGGGGAAATGGCAGGGCACGTATTCTGGACTTTTCAGACGGTGCTGAAGATGATGGGATTTACTTCGCAAAGGCTCCCACGGGTAGTGAATATTGCCTGTTTGTATCCGGACAGGGTGCTGAAAGTCAATGCCCATTTTTCAATACAAATAACTATTACCTGCTTACCTTTACCCGCGACGCTCAGACCGGAATTTTGTCTGTTTATGTAAACAATACTTTGTTTATTGCCTATAATGATGCGGCCGGCAAGTATATTTCATCAGAAGGTAAACCTGTGAATTTATTTGCTGATGACAGAGTCAATTCCTGTGAGTCGGCCGAGGTCAATTTCGCCTATGTATACTTCGGCAACACGCCGACTCCACGCCGGGGGGTTGAACGGGTGTACGCAGACATATGTTACATAGCCAATATCAATTCAGCGGCTGACTTTATCATTAATCCTAATCCCAGCTGTGGGTTTCCCGAAAATATCAGGATCGCCTATTCAGGAAGTATTCCCGCGACGAATTCAGCCTATTCTTTTGAGTGGAACTGGGATGGAGGTAAAGTAGTCTCAGGAAGCGGTCGTGGTCCTTACCAGATAGCCTGGGACACCCCTGGCAAAAAAGATGTGTCTTTGGTGATCAAAAGAACCGACTGTACTACCGGACGGATTGAGAATACCAAAATTGCCGAAATCAGTTCGCTGGATCTCACCACTGAGGTCGTTCCACCCACCTGTACAGATCCGACAGCTGTGGTGACTGTTACACCTGTTGGAGGAAACGGCCCGTTCCAGTTTTCTATCGACTCAGTGAATTTTCAGACTGATCCCAATTTCCGTATACAGGCTGACAATTACAGGATTTTCATCAAAGATGCCGGGAACTGCGTTGTAGGCAGAGATCTCAATATAGATGGAATTACCGCGATTCAGGTTCAAACCATTGCTGACACGGCCATTTGTGAAGGAGAAAGTGTCACCTTATTTACTACCAGCAACTCCGACCTGCATGGATGGCTACCTGCGACAGGGCTTGATAATGCTGCCGCGAAAGATCCGGTGGCAGTGCCGGCCGCTACCACTACCTATATTGTTACTGCCGGCAGCGAAGGTTGTTTGCAGAGAGATACTGTTACGATCCGTGTTGTGCCAAAGGTTGAAATAACTGTAACACCTGATACTGTGATAGAGGAAGGTGTTCCGTTACAACTCGAAGCGACATCAGCACAACTTGATCTCATTCCAGGCAGTACTTACCAATGGTTCCCTCCTGCGGGGCTCAGCAATACACAAATCTCTGATCCGATTGCAACCTTACTTTCCGGCAATACCTATACCGTGAAAGGAACCACTCCGGAAGGATGCTCCGCCCAGGCCTCTGTAAGAATTACAGTAAGTCCGCCTGACTGGATTGTTGTGCCGACGGCCTTCTCTCCAAATGGAGATGGTAAAAATGATATACTTTACCTGGTCACCAAAGGAATTAAGGCATTTTCGTATTTGCGGATCTATAACCGCTGGGGACAGGTTGTATATGCTACCAATGACATCGCTGCGGGTTGGGACGGACGTTTCAAAGGGGCTGAACCTGTTGCTGGTGTATACACGTTTGAACTGTCCGGAGTCAGTAACCGTGACAGGGTAATACGGAAAAAAGGCAGTGTACTATTGCTGAGATAGCTAATTTTTACCTGTTATATTACAAAAACACAACAGCGTATAGCTTGTGTCGTATGATTTTTGTCATAAATTTGGGATTAATAAGACGTCCTCAACAGGACATCGTACTAACTAAATTCTGATATGGATATTAACAGCGTTTTTAAGAACAACGAAGATTGGATAAAGTCAAAGCTGTCTGCTGACGAAAATTATTTCAGCAATCTTGCATCAGGTCAAAAGCCTGAATTTCTGTACATTGGCTGCTCAGACAGCCGTGTTACTGCAGAAGATCTGATGGGTATCAAGCCTGGTGAAGCTTTCGTACACAGAAACATTGCAAACCTTGTTAATAACGTGGATCTCAGCGTGATGTCGGTACTGAACTATTCGGTACGTCACCTGAAAGTGAATCACATCGTTGTTTGCGGGCATTACAATTGTGGGGGTGTGAAAGCAGCTATGCAACCTGTTGATATGGGCTTGCTTAATCCCTGGCTAAGAACGATCCGTGATGTATACCGCCTGCATAGAGAGGAATTGAACGCGATTGAAGACGAAGGTAAAAGATACGACAGACTGGTAGAATTGAATGTTCAGGAGCAGTGCTTCAACCTGATCAAAACGGCTGCAGTGCAACAGGCTGCCATCGAAAGAGGTCTGACAGTACACGGTTGGGTTTTTGATATCCGCACCGGGAAACTGATTGACCTAAAAATTGATTTTGATAAGGTTCTGGAGAATGTAAGAGAAATCTACAATCTCTATCCTGAAAAATAGCAGAAATAAAAAAAGCCGGTTTAACCGGCTTTTTTTATTTGATCCAACTGAACTCGTATGCCAGTTCAGGCACCTTAGTACGGTCTGCAATTCTTTTCAAACGAGCCGGCAGAGCCATCAGATAATCTCTGGCTTTCTCCGCCCTTTCGTTAATATCACGTACGGAACCTATCTCCCACTCCATGAGCAACGATTCTAAAATCTCTATATAATCATTGGTTGTGTACACACCCAAACGTTGCGCAGCATCGGAAAAGTGGGCGAAAGTATCCCCCATTTTCACACCCGTTTCACGTAAAAAGTGTGCAGGCATTACGATTTTCTTCCGCATCATATCTTCCAGTGCCAATATCAGCTCCGAAGGATCCACCAAAAGAATACGTCTTACAAACTCTTTATATGCTTTTGCATGTCTCATTTCGTCCGATGCAATTACACCACAAATTTTCGAAAGATGCGGATTGCCGAATTTCTTGGCAAGTGTTGCCGTTCTTCTGTGTGAGACGTTGGTAGCCAATTCCTGAAAAGAGGTATAGATAAAGTTTCTGTAAGGATCGCGGTCGGTACCGATGTCAAAACCATCCGCAATCAGATACTGCGTTGAAACTTCCATGGCGCGCATATTCACACGGCCAGACAAATACAAATATTTATTAAGCAAGTCCCCGTGACGGTTTTCTTCTGCCGTCCATGCACGCACCCATCTCGACCAGCCGGAAGGATTATCCACCTGATCTACACCAATCACGTCCATCAACCATGATTCGTAGGTGGGTAAAGCTTCTTCTGTGATCGTATCTCCGATCAGAACCGCTATATAGTCGTATGGTAAGTCACGGCAACTTTCCTGAAGTAATTTAACTTCGGTGGCAAAATCCTCCTTACTGAAGTCAGGCAAAAAATCAGTTGGTTGCCAGTTCTCATCGATTGGCTTAAGATATTCGGAAATCAATCCATCCAAATCCTTCCCTACGTGCTGCATCACTTCTAATCTTTCTGCTGAAAGTGCGGTATCCATTATAAATGCTATTTTAATCTCAAATTGACAGTTTTACAAAGTACGGGAATTTAATGTAAGTTTTGCATGACTTTTCTCATTTAGTGATTTACAATTTTTATCAAACAATGCAGTTTTAAACTATTTTTGCAGAAAAATAAGAGGAATGAAAAAAATCATTGACTATTTACTGAGTGCCCTTTATCTGCTTCATTTCA
>DASYHR010001124.1:0-1766 GCA_035998385.1 Dyadobacter sp.
TCACATCACTTTTCTTCATCGTTCCATAACCTACCACCACGATCTCCTCCAGTGCTTTCGTATCGGGCAATAATTTCACATCGAGGATAGAGCGGTTGCCAACCTGAATTTCCTGCGATAAATAACCTACGTAAGAAAACACAAGTGTTTCATTTCCGGAAGGAATCGTCAGCTTAAAAACCCCGTTCACGTCGGACGTTGCACCGGTTGTAGTTCCTTTCAGCAACACGCTCACACCAGGCAACTCTTCGCCGTTGTCACCCGTAATCTTTCCACTCACCTCAAATGCCGACTTACTCTTCTCACCGACATGCCGGGTCACTTTCAACTCCACTCCCGCATAGACCTGCGGGCTGCTAAGCGGCAACACACCACTCAGAATCAGGAAACCAAGGGCTGAGGCACTTTGTAGTTTTCTTAACATACAGTCATTACAGTTTAATTTATTCTATTTAATAATGCTTAATTCATATTCACAGCTGTCTGTTTTTTTGATGCTGTCAGGCCTTCGTAACGGGAATGACATTGATGATCAGACAGACAAGTTGGGATGATGAGTTTTAAGCGAATGAAATGTGATCAAATCAAGAAACAGGATTTAAATATCCGTTTGGTGCATTTGATTCCATGATGGAAGATTACAGAGTGCATGGAATAAGCCAAAAAAATATCAATATTTTTTTATGCAATCGTTGTCGGGAACGTTGCCAAAATAATGCGGATTGTCTTTTTTATTGGATTTTTTTGAACGAATTACACAATTTATACCTAAACAGGTTATTTCAGTTACAATTAATAAATTGCACTTAAGCAATATCAACCATAACAGTTCGCCGCAAGCACAGTCCAAACTTGTCACTTACGGAGTATTAATCGCTGTATTTCAAGACACGCCAAAAAGAGACAGACGTGACTAAGACTATCTGATCAAATTGGAACGAATTTTAAATTAATGCCTCCCTGAAACGGTGGAGCGGGAGGGATTAGCGAAGTCGCGACAGCCGTTCAAGTCTGGCATACATTTCCATCATGGCCGCCTGGTCTATCAACCCTTTGTCTTTTTTAACACCGAGCAAATTGTTGTCGTCGCGTTCCTCTTTCCAGATCCGCTCAGAATCTTCGATAATGAAGCGAAATTTAGATTTGTCTTGATCGATTCTGTAAAGTGCTTCGTACCCTCTCAGCAATACCACATTGAACCAGTAGTGATCGGGCAATTTGCCATTTTTGTAAAAATGCCTTTCAGCAGCTTTTGCAATCGTCAGCGCTTCGGTCAGGTATTTTTTATCTTTCGTAATTTCGTGTAACAAGACATTGGATTCCAGCATCGTACCGGTATTGTAGGTGTATTGGGCTGAATCTATTTTCATGGAAGGAATTTTGATAGCATCCCAATAAATTCCATTCTCTGCCCGCAGATTCTTCTTCGTCCAATCGTACAATTGAATTCCGGTGGTCAGGTAAACCTTCTTTTTGGTAATCTTATAAAGTTGCAAAGCAATCAGAATGCCGGGACCATTTGAACAAGTGTTCTTGGTATTCTTTTCGTCCTCCTTCCAATACAATCCCCCGCCGGCTAATTGGTCATAACCGGTCATCATGAAAGTGTATATCTCCTCCGCTTTGTCGAGATACGTTTTGTCTTTTGTTCTTTTGAAGGCATCAATACAAGCAATGGCGATCCACTGGTTGTCGTCATAAAATCGCGAATCCTTACCGGCGCTGCTCAAATAGGCCTGATAACCCGGAGCAGGTGGTTCTGTATT
>DASYHR010001125.1:0-3669 GCA_035998385.1 Dyadobacter sp.
GTCAGATTTGTATTCATTCATAGCCAGGAACTCCCGGTCCTAATTTTGATAGTACCAAACATCAAAATTTATCTGCGGGCAAATGCCGGGCGACCATAAACCTCGTCTACGGGTCTGGTTTCAATCCACAACACCTTATCCCGATTCTTATCATAGTAGTGAGCGAGTTTTCCCCGGAACACTGCTATTCGCTTAATCTCTGTTTTCAAAGGTTTTAGATTACTCCCAATGCCGTATGTCT
Organism: Dyadobacter sp.; assembly: GCA_035998385.1. Taxonomy (GTDB): domain Bacteria; phylum Bacteroidota; class Bacteroidia; order Cytophagales; family Spirosomataceae; genus Dyadobacter. The sequence continues at coordinate 242 of DASYHR010001125.1, forward strand.
GGCGAAAACCATCCAGAAAATAGGCTTCACTATCCAATGACGCCATATCGAATGCCTTTACATCAAGCCATTCTATGTTCTTTTCCTTTACGTAGGATGAAGGTGGAGCTTCCAGATTTGTTTTGTAGGTATAGTAAAAAAGTTTATCAGCGATTCTATTTTCCCTGCTTCTCACAGAATTCGCCAGGGTAATGCTTGACTTGCGTGCCGACGTATTTACATCATTATATCGAACTTTTTTCCCATCCAGATAAAATTCTGTGAACCCTTCCAACCCAATCAGCTCCCGGGATTGATCAAAGAATCCCCTGCCAAATTTAGTGATGTTCTGTTTCGGCTTTTTGTTGAACTGATTGAATGTATTTTTCAGATCCACTTCTTCCCAAAAAGTCTGCTTCCTGCGTAACAACCCTTTTTTACAATTTCTTTCATATCACCAGCACCTGCATTCTTTGCCAAAAACTCCTTTTGATCAACAGTATGGAAGTCGCCTCGCACGTCCTCTGAATCCTTTTTTGCCATGAAAAATACATTGAATGCGCCGAAAAGTAACTTCCCGCCTTTTACATACAGATGTGTAGACATACCTTGGTCACCCTGCATTGACACACTATATATCTGAACACTCTGCTCCTCACCGTGATCTATTTCGAACCAATAAAAACCATCCTCATCACTTTCAATATTCGCTACATGTTGCTGATCGTTAAATACAGAAATTTTATTATCTGCAGAAACTATGTTCACAGCACCCTTTACATTGACCGATTTATCTATTTCGAAGCCTGATTTCACTTCCAGCGGGACCCCGGCAAGCGGTTTCCCGGTTTGAGCATCTGCCAAAATGCCTGCTAAATAAACTTTATCGGATTGTTCAACAGATAAATCCCCACCAGTTACATGCTCAATATCACTCCTGAAAGCCACCAGCAGCATACATAGTAATGGCAGCACAAAAAGAAACCTGATCAATTGTACTTTCGCTGTTTTCATCTTGTTCATCATCATAATACGCTGTTTAAGGGATGAAAAATTAAATTGACTCGCAATGCGGAATTCCGGTACGCCTACCACTTTCAAAAGCAGATACTGGTACGCCTTTGCATCGGCTCCATTTTCCAGCACAGCACGGTCGGCAATAAATTCCAGGTTTTGGCAGATGGCAGCACGAAGCATCCAGGCAAACGGATTGTACCAATTGAGAATACAAATCAACTCTGCCCACAAAATATCTGCCGTATGCTTTTGCAGGATATAAATGTATTCGTGAAGGATAATGTCTTTTAAATCATTTTCCTCATGGAGACTCCGGTTAATAAAAATGGAATTCCCGAAGGAGAAAGGCATAATGTCTTTGCTCACATCAAAAAGTTTTACGTCCTGATCGGAAATCAAACGGGCTTTCTTCTTGATTTTGTAAAAGGCATAAGCAGCCACCCCGGCCCGAATCAACATCAGCAGTCCTCCTGCTATAGCGACCATAAGCAAAAAATCAGGCAGATTAAAATCTGAAACGACAGGCATATTGCTATTCGCCCCTATCTCCCGCTTTGTATAATCCTGTACCACCGGCACCATACGCACCACCTTGGTCGCAACAGAGCTGACCTGCTGCAGTTGACCATCAATATTGATAAAAGGAATACAAAAAGTAAGCAGTGAATAGCCCAGCAGATACCACCTGTTCCAGTTATAGAACGTGAATCTCCTGAGGGCAATCTGATAAAAAACAGTCACGACCATCAGTCCGATGGAAACTTTCAGCAGGTATTCGAGGTACGGGGACATAACATGGCAGAATTTAGTTGTCTTTATCCTTTCCTTCTATCAATCCAATAATTTCCTTCAATTCATCAGCGGATATTTTCTTTTTTTCGACAAAGAAGTTGACTAGCTCCTTGTATGAATTTTCGAAATATTCCTTCACCACATTACCCATGAACTTTTGCTTATACATTTCCTCTGTCACTGCAGCCGCATACAGATATGCGTTGCCGATAAGCCTGCTTTGCACATAGCCCTTTTTTTCAAGATTCTTGATCGTCGATGCGAACGTGGTGTAGGGAGGCCACGGCTCGTCCAATGCGGCCATAAATGACTTCACATTTCCCTCGCCTACCTTCCATACCGCCTGCATGGCCTCTTCTTCCTGTTGCGTTAGCTTTTCCATATCTACGAAAACTTCGTAGATCGATACAGCATACCTAAAAAATATTTTCAGTTCAAATGGAATATTTGCCATTCAGCGGTACAATCGCCAACTTGCAGGAAAGGTCTCATTAAACATTTTACACATGTTCCCGTTCCGAATAGGACAAGGTTACGACGTACACCAGCTTGAAGAAGGACGCCCTTTCTGGCTTGGTGGGATTTTGATTTTACATACACATGGTGCAAAAGGACATTCGGATGCAGATGTAGTTTGCCATGTCATCTGTGATGCATTACTCGGTGCCGCCAACATGCGCAATATTGGTTATCATTTTTCCGATAAAGATCCGCAATGGAAAGGCGTGGATAGTAAACTACTGCTCAAACGAGTGCTGGAGATGATCCGTGAAAAGGATTACGAGGTGGGGAATCTGGATGTAACAGTTGTACTTCAAAATCCAAAACTCAATCCTTATATCCCGGAAATGAAGGCTTGTCTGGCGCAGGTAATGGAAATTGACGAGGAAGATATTTCAATAAAAGCTACAACTTCGGAACACTTGGGTTTTGTTGGACGCGAGGAAGGAATAGCAGCCCATTGCGTGGCACTTATCTATAATAAGAAGAAACTCCCTTTTTGAAATAGCCCGATAGAGATTCAAGTGAACCGTTTACCTTCTCTCCATATCTAATTTACTATGAAACTCCTGAAACTCGCTGTACTTTCCCTTTGCTTTGTCAGCCCCGTATTTGCCCAGGATCCCAACATCACGCCGCCGCTCGGCTTCGAGGAATATGATCCTATCTCTACATTGAAGGTGGAGGAACATCCTTTAAAACGCGCCAAATTTCCTTTTATTGATGTCCACAATCATCAATACCAAATGCCGACACAAGACCTGAAAGCGCTTGTAGCTCAGATGGATAGCCTGAACATGGGCATTATGGTGAATTTGAGCGGACGCGGCTGGACGCAGGAATGGGCAGAAGGAACGGAAACGCTGAAAGGGTCTCTGGCTAATGTCGCTAAAAACGAACCTAAACGCATTGCGATTTTCACCAATCTTCAGTTTAAAGGTTTCGGTGAAAAAGACTGGACAGCCCGTGCCGTGAAACAGCTTGAAGAAGATGTGAAGGCTGGCGCCAAAGGTTTGAAAATATATAAAAGTCTGGGTTTTGCGGGAATCAAAGATGACAAAGGGAACCGTGTGCCTGTAAGTGCGGCTGGCCTGCAGCCTATATGGCAAAAATGTGGAGAGCTGGGCATTCCGGTTATT
>DASYHR010001126.1:0-2061 GCA_035998385.1 Dyadobacter sp.
CCGCCGGCAGTGTATAGGTCAACTGAATGTTTTTAATTCTGAAATAAGATCCGTCTTCAAGGAAGTAGGATGAAACCTGCTGGCTCGTAGCATCTCCGGAATTAAGTCTTGGAAGTTTTGCATCATCACCGGATTGTTTCCAGGAATTGTACAACATATCTTTTGATATGTTACATTGGAATACGTTGAAATCAGTCCAGTATCTGGTGTAGTTGAAAATCTCATTTCCATATACACCTTGTCCGAATACAGCAAGATCGAATGCTTTATAACCCAGATTCAGGTTTACACCATAGTTGAAATCAGGGTGCGGGTTGCCAATAATCGTACGGTCAGCAGCTGTGATGATCCCGTCGCCGTTCACATCTCGGAATTTAAACACACCTTCACGTGTATACGATCCGAACTTTGGTGCTGCATCAGCTTCAGCCTGGTCCTTAATTACACCATCGACGAAGTAGCCATAGTAACTCGCAATCGGATAACCTGCTTTGGTTGCCGACATTGCCGGAAGACGTGTTGAGAAACCGAAGATCGTTGCGTTAGGATCATTATTCAGCTTCACGACATTGTTTTTGTAGTGACCAAAATTCACACCCAGTGCATAGTAAAAGTCACCTTTTTTATCTCTGAAGTTCAGACCGATATCAAAACCTTTGTTGGTCACCTCTCCGATGTTGGTATATGGAATGGTACCTGTACCAGCCGTTCTTGGCATTGCGATTTGCGTCAGCATGTCCGTTGTTTTGCGGCTATACAAATCGAGAACAGCCTCCAGTTTGTTGTTCAGCAATACCGCGTCAATACCAATGTTGGTAGATGTATTCGTTTCCCACCGTCCGTTTGCATTACCAAACTGAACAAGGTCAAATCCACCTACAATAGAAGATCCCGTACCGTTTATATCATAACCATTGTTTTGAGGATCAGCCGCATAAAGTGTATAAGCGTTGTATACGTTCGGAATAAGCTGGTTACCTGTTTTACCCCATCCTAAACGTACTTTCAAATCATCAAGCACTTTGCGGGTTGGTTTCATAAAATCAAGTTCCGTCATACGTAACCCCACTGAGAATGCAGGGAAAATACCATATCGGTAAGCTTCCGAGAAACGTGAAGATCCGTCGCGACGAAGCGTAAAGTCAGCAAGGAACAGATCCTTGTAGCCGTAGTTAACTTTACCAAATTGAGAGAACAAAGCACTGCGAACGGCACCTGCACCTGCATTCGCCAGACCTGCTGCCGATCCTGCGTCGAGGTAACGGTAATCAACATCATCAAATGCAAAACCACTTCTGCTAGCCTGGAAAGCTGCTGCGTAAGTCTTTACAGCCTCAGTTCCAACAAGGATATTCAGGTTGTGTTTTCCGATAATTTTGGTATAGTTTAGTGTATTGAACCATGTAAATGAGCGGTCCAGGTTATTGATCACATTAAGGCTGTTTGCATTTCTTGCTTCAGCTGCTTCAATATCTCTGTGGAAATACTCTGAACGGTTGGACTGGTTGTATTCCAAACCAAAGCTTGTACGGCCGGTTAACCCGGGAAGGATGTCGATTTGAGCATACGCATTACCAAACACGTGTGTACCTTTTGTAATGTTGTCTTTTTCGCGATATAGCCTCGCCAATGGATTAGGCGCATTTCCAAGGTTACTACCACGACTTCCCGCAAATCCATTATAGGCAGAGTTATTGGTTCCTCCCAGAGCTGTCGGGCCGCCCGTGATATCGAATACCGGGATAATCGGGTGAACACGAATCGCAAACATGATCGGGTTACTTTCGTCGTTGTTTGTGATACCCTGGCGTTCGTCGTACGAAAAGGTCAGGTTTTCACCGACTGTGACCTTACCCTTTGTAAATTCAGTGTTGGCACGGATCGAATACCTTTTGTAATTGGTGTAACGAAGGATACCGTCCTGTTTGAAATAATTCGCTGAAATCGCATATTTGGCCGTGTTTGAACCACCGCTTGCTCCGATCTGATAATTGGAAATGGGAGCCGGATCGAAAATAACATCCTGCCAGTCAGTACCTTCTTTATTGGCTTTGGTGATGT
>DASYHR010001128.1:0-6810 GCA_035998385.1 Dyadobacter sp.
AAACCAAACCGCAGGTCTACGGAAGTTTGAATGTGTCGGGTGGAAGCGATAACACCGACTACTACATCAGCTTTAACAGAATAGAGCAGAAGAGTATGCTCCGTAATTTTCATGGATTCGACCGGACCAACTTTCAGAGTAATGTCAACATCAACCTGACAAAAAAACTGAAAGTGGGGATGAACATCAACGGGCGCCTGGAACGTAACCGCCAACCGGGACTACCTGGTGACGACTACGATTTTGGTTTGCAGGCTGCGTTCCGAAATCTTCCCACCAAACGTCCTTTCGTGAATGACGATCCACGTTATCCGGGTATTTCCGCGATCGATCCTCAGTATAGCTATGGGTGGATCAATGAAGCAACTTCCGGTGTATATCAGTCGCAGGTTCGCATTATGCAGCTCAACGGTACTGCAGAGTACAAGATCACCAATGCATTGAAAGCCAGAGCCCTCGTCAGCTATTGGTATCGCAATATCCGCAACGATCTTCAGGAGAAATCGCCGATATTGTATCGTTACGACGATGCCTCCAGCGCATACAACATTGCCTATCAGGGTAACGCCAGATATCTGGAACGCTACGTTCAGAATGCCGAGGAAATGACCAGTAATGTGCAGCTTGATTATGAGAAGACATTCAAGAAGCACCATGTGCACCTGATAACGGGTATGGAAACAAAAACAGCCAATTATCCGGGCGTATATATCTGGGGAAATCAGGAAGCGAACGGTATACCGTTTCTTACGACTAAATCTACAGCCAACGTGAGAGACGAAATTCCGTTCAATCAGAACCGCCTGGGTGTATTGGGAAGATTCAATTATGATTTCGACAATAAATATATTCTGGAAATGTCGGGACGTTATGACGGATCTTACTTCTACAAAAAGGGAAAACGTTTTGGATTTTTCCCGTCCGCATCAGCAGCATACCGCGTATCCCAGGAAGATTTTTGGAAGAACAATTCTTTCTTAAGCCAGAATGTGAATGAGGTTAAAGTTCGGGGTTCCTATGGAGTACTCGGTAAAGAACTTGGCAGCGCACTCACATATATCACCGGCTATAATTTCAATCAGGGATCTGCCATTCTGGATGGAAGAGATGTTGTGTCGAGCAGGATCACCGGCCTGGCTACAGATAATATTACCTGGGGTCGTGTGTATGTACTCGATCTTGGTATTGATGTAGGTCTTCTGAACAACCGGTTAACGGGAGGATTTGACTGGTTTGATCGTCATCAGACAGGAGAGCTGGCCAGTCGTTACGATGTGCTGTTACCTAACGAAATTGGATTTGGGTTGCCGGCAGAAAACCTGAACAGCGACCATACGAAAGGAATTGAAATGAATTTGGGATGGAAAGATAATGTTCGTGATTTCAGCTATTTTATTGGAGGAAACTTCACGTTCTCACGCTGGATTACCGGTACGCGCTACAAGCCCCGCTGGGCTAATTCCTACGACAGGTTCCGGGATTTGGGAAATACAGAAGGCCGATTCAGAGATGGCAGCTTTCAACTTGTATCTACAGGTCAGTTCCAGAGTTGGGAACAGATTGCGAATCACCCTGTTGACCAGGATCACTTTGGCAATACAACGATTCGTCCCGGAGACTACATCTATCAGGATACCAACAATGATGGATACATCACCGACCTTGATATGAACAATGTAACCTACCGTGTCAACAGCGGTACGCCGTGGCTCAATTTCGCTTTCAATGCCGGAGCCAGCTGGAAAGGGTTTGACTTCCGGGCTGAGTTCGTGGGCGGATCCAAATTTACTTATGAGCAGCAATGGGTCATGCGGTACTTTGATGGTAACACAAACGTGTCTCAGTATCTGGCAGACAACTCAACATGGTATAATGACATTTGGGACAAAAACAGTGGTTTTGATATCGGCCAGTATCCGTTGCTTACCAAAGGTGTCAACAACTGGATGAATACGCATTGGCCTAACAGTAACTGGCAGACCAACGTAACCTACCTGAAGCTGCGGAACATCGAGCTGGGCTATAACCTGCCCGACCACGTGATAAAAAAAGCGAAATTAAGCGGCTTACGGATATATGTCACAGCGCAGAACTTTTTCACTTTTACGAACATGCCTGGAGGATTGGATCCTGAAATGGGCCATAACGGAGGGATAGCTTATCCTAATCCAAGATTGGTAAACGCCGGTTTTGTTCTAAAACTTTAATTTCCTTATTTACAAAAATCATGAAAATTTCCTTTCGTTTCCTGATCATGGTCTTGATGTTATCCATGGCAGGATGTATAACCCAACTGGATACAGAACCGACCAATATATTACCTGAGTCCGGTGTTTTCACAGATAAGGCGTTGGCACAATCTGTATTGGCTAATTTTTACAACTCTGTCAATTTCGGACAGACAAATAGTGACCACGGTAACTACCATTTGCTTGATGAAGCCAATCTGTCCTATGGACCCGCTACGACAACTGACGCCGAAAAGATAATTCCACGTGACTTTTTCAGGGCTTATGATTATGGGCTTGTAAGAAGAATGAATCAGTTTTTGTCGGGTATACGTTCAGCACCTGCACGGGCGGCATTACTGGAAGCCGATCGTAGTAATCTGGAAGCTCAGTGCATTTTTCTGAGAGCCTGGTATCACTTCTGTATGGCGCGTAGTTTCGGTGGAATGCCTATTTTGGGAGATACTGTCTTTACCTACGAATCAGGTATTGATCCTGAGCGCTTCCAGGTAGCCCGATCCACAGAAGCCGGCATATATGATTATGTCATTGCGCAGTGTGATTTGGCGGCAGCTAATTTGGCGGTATCCAGGACAACGAATGGAGGAATCGCTAATAAATGGGCCGCGATGATGCTGAAAGCCAGAGCTGCAGTGTATGCAGGTTCCATAGCTAACTATGGCAATAAGCTGACACCGACAGTGCGCACGCCCAACTGGGAAGCAGGTATACCAGCTGACCAGGCGCAGAAGTACTATAAATTAGCACAGGAAACAGCTGAACAGGTGATAAGTCAGAGCCCGTATGTACTTCAGATGGATGCGACGAACCTGGGAGAGTCATTTTACAAAGCCACAAGTGTAAAATCAGCAAATACAGAAGTCATTTGGGCGATGGACCGTCTTCGGCCAAATGTGGTGACTCAGTTTACAAACTTTACCATGCCCTACTCCCACCGTGACTTCACAGAGGGCAATGCTTTGGGGGCGGTATTGAATCTGGTGGAAGCATTCGAAAATAAAGATGGTAGTGATCCGGCAATCAAAACTACAACCACAGCTGGTGGCTATGTCTTTTACAATTCAGTAGAAGATCCGTTTACGCAAAAAGATGCACGTCTATGGGGAACCGTTATATATCCGAATGCTACCTATAGACAGACACCTGTAATTCTCCAGGCGGGCCAGCTCAACAGATCCGGTGATGCATATGTGTTGAGAACATCGGCCGTCAACGGTCGTGATGCACAAGGAAATCTGATTACATCTTTAAACGGTCCTGCCTCGAATTCAGACAATTTTGTAAACAAGACAGGATTCCTCGTTCGTAAATTTCTGGATGAGTCCCCAAACGCAGGTTTAAATCCTGGTTTCAGTGAAATGTGGTGGCCGCGGTTCAGAATTGCAGAAGCGTATCTGATCGCAGCCGAAGCCGCTTTCGAATTGGGCGACAAAACCAAGGCTGTCACGCATATCAACGTAACCCGCAAACGTGGGGGTATCCAGCCGTTGACGGCATCTACGATGACCTTCAACCATATTGTGAATGAGTACAGAGTTGAGTTTGCCTTTGAAGACCACAGGTTCTGGGATTTAAAACGCTGGCGGCTTGCCCACACCATCTGGAATGGTACGCCCAATGATCCGACTGCGCAGATTTACTCACTGTATCCCTACAAAGTAGTTGCGCAGGGTGATCCAAATGATGGCAAATGGGTATTTACGAAACAGGTGTCTTTCAAAATGGCTCCTAATCCACGTAATTTCCCACTCATGAATTACTATACGGCAATTCAACCGGGATGGCGCGCAAACAACCCAAAGCTGGTAAACAATCCACTACAATAAGCATTAATTTTATGACCATACGATCAATATACCGACTATTCTTACTTTCTGTAACTGCCAGTTTCCTGTATGGCTGCAGTACAGAAATCGATAACTGGAGCTATCCGACATCAACAGTCTCCGGTCAGTTTCTATACAAAGGTCAACCTATGCAATTGATGGGGACGGCCTCTGACGCTAACGGTTCAAATATGCTGCAGTTGCACCAAACGGGTGAAGGCTGGGTACAGGGTTTTGTAAAGGTATTTACAAAAGATGACGGCAGTTTCACAGTCAATACTTTTGATGGTGACTACTACCTGAATCTCACGCCTGGCCGTGGTCCATGGCAACCCAATACAGATACGCTTCACTTTTCTCTAAACAGGACAGCGGAAAATCTGAACTTCGAGGTGACACCCTACTTTTGGATATCCAATTATACAAGCAGCTACAGCGACTCGGTATTTACTGCGTCCTTCAATCTGGAGCAAATAGTACCAACCGCTGTTTTGGAGAGGGTTGTGATCCAACTTGGCAACACCGCCATAGTAGACAACGTCTCCAAGACCTATGAGCAGTCATTTACGACACTGGTGCCAGGTACAAATACCATCAATTTGAACTTAAAAACCTTAACAACCAGCCAGAAAGCAAACTTGAAAAAAACAGGATTACTATTCGCGCGTGTAGGGGTTAAGACCAGGAATGTCAATGATTTAATTTATTCAGAGACAAGCAGATTATAGTTATAGCTAAATTAAAATTTGGTTATAAGTACTTACTAAGGTTAGAGTTATGTGATTGGCATTGACCGGATGCTTTTGTATCCGGTTAATATGTTTTCAGATAACAAGTTGCAAATCTCATCTTGTAGTGATTGCATATTTTTAGGATTGAACCAAATGTACAAACGATATGAACACATTGAAAAATGCAGGGATATATTTGACAATCATGCTTTTGATCTGCTGCTGTAGCGGGCAAAAAAATAGTGGTATGCAAAAAGCGAAGAAGCACGAACTCCATGACCGGATGATCGCTGAAGAGCTACAAACACCCGCTAAAAGGGCAGATTTACTAAAATTAGCTGAAGTTCTTTCACAAAATATTAGTGTTAAAAACAACCATTTTATTTTCAAACTGAATAAAAGAGAATTCAAAAAAACAGGCCTTCCGAGAGAATATTACCATAAAATTGAAAGAGAGCTGAAAAGGAATAATGAATTTATAGATGCCAACAATCTGAATGCAGACGAACTGTTAAAAAGTACAGAATTCTTCAAAGGGGACCGCTGATAACATCACGAGATATTTCGATCTTCCTTCGTTTTAAATTTGGTTAGATAATTCGCAATTGCCGGGTATTTGGTTATCCGGCAAATTTCTTTTGATGACTATAGATAATCTTCCGGACAAAAGAGATACATACTCTAATAGCCTGGTCTTGTGCAAGCGACTCGTTCAATCCTGAATTCTTCCTCTTATCTCTCCATACCTGACAAAATAATTCAACTAAATTTCATTAAAATGATACTTCGTTGGAGTAAATGTTATCATTCCTACACTTTGTGGGATATTAATAATAAACCGTCAGTTTCAAACTATGAAAAAAAACCATCTACAGAAATCAATTACCTTCTCCCTCCATGATTATGAAGCCATGAGGCTTACATATTTTCCAACCCGATCAAATCGGATTACACAGTAAGAACCTATCCAAATTTAGCAACCTAACATTCAACTACTTATACTTCATGAGAAAAATTGTGCCCAAACAACCAAGTGTCGAATCGACAATTAAATGCATTCGCTCACTGTTTTTCATCCTGGCCTTTGCGCCGTTTTTTTCGATGGGAAATGCATTTGCAACAAGTATGTCAAAAGACGTACAGAACGTATCCGGACGAGTGGTAGATACGGACGGAAATCAGCCACTACCCGGAGTTAGTATTCAATTAAAAGGAACTACCACAGGTGCAACTACAGATGCGGATGGTCGCTACAGCATTGAAGCTCCAAACTCTGATGCGGTACTCGTGTTCAGTTTCGTGGGCTATGTTTCGCAAGAGATTAAAGTAGGAAATAGCACGCAACTCAATGTCACTTTGATTTCAGACAGCAAGGCGCTGGACGAAGTGGTTGTAATAGGCTATGGAACTGTAAAGAAAAAAGATGCTACAGGTGCCGTGACTGCAATTGCAGCAAAGGATTTTCAACAAGGTGTTATTACTTCCCCAGAGCAGTTGATGCAAGGAAGAGCTCCGGGAGTTCAGATTACCCAGTCGAGTGGTGAGCCGGGAGGTCCTATCAACGTGAGGATAAGGGGTACATCATCTGTTTATGGTGGCAACAACCCGCTATTTGTGGTGGATGGCGTCCCTTTGAGCGGAGATAATACTTCAAGTGGTAGTGATACATATGGTGTAGGCCGTCAGTCTGCCAAAAATCCATTGAATTTTTTGAATCCTGACGATATAGCCAGTATGGACATCCTTAAAGATGCCTCGGCTACTGCTATTTATGGTTCACGTGGCGCGAACGGTGTGGTACTTATCACAACAAAAAGAGGTAAAGGAAAAGGAAGCCTTGACTACGGATTTTCATTGGGAACGAGTACAATTACCAAAAGATATGACCTTCTTAATGCGCAGGAATTTGCAGCAGCAAACCCGGCACAGGACCTGGGATCCGATACTGACTGGCAAAAAGAACTTTTCAGAACAGCTTATACCCAACAACACAATCTATCGTAC
>DASYHR010001134.1:0-6965 GCA_035998385.1 Dyadobacter sp.
GTCTCAACGCTACACTTACCTCAGCAGGTTTTGGAGCCTGAATACCATCTGACGCGAACTGTCTGCTGATCGCTTCGTTAACGAAATAATAGGTGTCCCAGTAGTTCTCACTAGGTGTCCATACACGAACGTCAAAGAAAATCGCATTTTCGGTCAGTTTGGTTACTAAAATATCATGCTGTACATCTTTCAGCGCTGTAGGGCATGCATCAACAGCTCTTTGAACCGATGCTCTGATTTTATCAGCACCATTCTGGCTGCCGGCAGCGAAGACCATATCTACACGAATTTTACCTTTCCCTGAAATATTGGTAATAGGTGATGTAGATAAGGAGCCATTAGGAAGGATGATCGTTTTATTATCAGGTGTTACCAGAATCGTATTAAAAATCTGTACGCCTTCAACAACTCCTGTAAATCCCTGTGCATTGATAAGGTCACCTACACGGTAAGGTTTAAAAATCAGGATCAGCACTCCGCCTGCGAAGTTGGCAAGACTACCTTGCAGCGCCAAACCTATCGCCAGACCAGCTGCCCCTAATACAGCCACAAAGGAAGAAGTCTCAATACCAACGATCCCTGCAATACTGAGCAGGAGCATTACATTTAAAAGTACACCAACCAATGAAAGCAGGAAGGGTTGGACATCCCGGTCAACTTTCCGTTTGTCCATCACATTGGCAACAACTGCGGTGATCTTTCCAATTACAATTCTTCCAATGATGAAGGCAAGTACAGCCAAAACAATTTTGCCACCGTACTGAGTAACTGCAGCCACTAATTGCGCCTTGATAATCTCGTAATCCATAATGTGAGGTGTGTTTAAGTGAATTTCCGTTTTTAGACATTGGTCTTTTGGAATAGTCACCGATTCACCACAATTATCTTACATATTGACGTGGCAACCACGAGGTGCACAAAATCGCGGGACGCAACAAAGAAAAAAGGATGACCAGTACACACAGTACCAGTCATCCTTTTTATTATGTCAATGGATGTATCCTACTTGCGGAACTTGGCCGCAACCCAGCGAAACATCTTCTTCTCTTTCTCCCAGAAAAATGAAAACTGCCCAAGTAAAAAACCGTAGATCAAGAGTAAACTCTGATAGGTAGGAAATATGAAAAGGATGTAGGTGATTGTTTTGAGCCACATTGGAGTAGCGTCGTCATAACCCAACAATTGGAAAAGTCCTTTTCTTAACCAGACCACCGACGAGCCCGACAAACTAAAAACAGCTAAAACCAAAAGAACCTGTCTGGTTGTTTCCAACCCCCATTTTTCCTGCATTTTACCCAACCAGGGCTGTGCACTTTTTTCTCCGCTTTGCATATCTTACTTTTTGACAGCTTTTAAAATTTTCACAAAGAAACAACGCAACTAGCAATTTTCCTTGACTTTAATGAATGTTTAATCATGATGCTGGTCAGTGAAGATGGTAGAAAATAGAAGTATTGCCGACCGTTTATTCCTTAAGCAAGGTTTTGATATCGTCGAGCAATTCAGCCGTTCCCTGTTCTGTGGTGCCATCGTACATGCCTCTGATATGTTTGTTTTTGTCGACCAGAATAAAATGACCACTGTGAATGTACCCGCCTGCTTCTGCTGAATCTTCACGGGCACTTACCATATAGCTTTTTTCCCCTATCTCGTAAATTTTGTCCCGGTTTCCGGTCACGAAATGCCACATGTTTCCAGTCACCCCGAGATCGTCGGCATATTTTTTCAGCACAGCCACACTATCATGAACCGGGTCTATTGTATGGGATAAAATCCCGACTGCCGGATCGTCTTTAAATGCCTCATATACCTTCAAAAGGTTTTTCTTCATCGGTGGACAAATCGTTGGGCAGGTCGTGAAGAAGAAATCTGCAACATAGATTTTCCCATCAAAACTTTTACCGGTGACGATTTCACCATTTTGATTTTGAAATGAAAAATCCGGTATACGAGGATAAATAGTTTCCTCAACCTCTTTCCCGTCGACCACTTTCGTTATCACTTCGGGTTCTCCTATGTACGGAAGTTTTTTTGTGTCGCAGGAAAAGAATAGCAATACTGCCAACAAAAGGATATTAAATGTTCTCATCAGGTTATCGTTTTTCTGTGAAAGCTTGTGCGTCCTTTATACTCTTCACCATATGATCTCTCACAGCTTCGATTTTTGTTTTCTGATCAGCAATGTAGGCGGTGGCTGCCTGTTCATTCATTTTGGTCAGCGTGTCTGCTTTATACTGGTGCATCCAGTTCATCATACCCTGATCAGCCTTATCCAGTTGTATGTGAAGCGCAAACGCTTCTTCTTTTCGCTTTTTCAAATCGCCTGCAGGTTGTAATGCCAAAAGGCTATCTGTCGTTTTCAGGTCAGCGGTTAGTTTTTGTTTCAAATCCATGATTTTTCCTACTGAAGGCATGATGCTGTCGTGAATTGCCATTACTTCAGCTACGCGCGGATCGCCCCCATGCGTACCATGATCGTGACCATGGTGATCCGTTGCTTTATCCGTCGATTGTTGTTTTTCTGAATTACATCCGGCAAAAACAAAAAGAGCCAGAATGGGGATAATGATTGTTTTCATTGCTTGTAAAAAATAATGTAAAAGATGATTTTCGGATAAAGTACAGGATCAATTCATTCTGCGCTTTATGTACTACTGAATAGGTTTATGTGTTTGGTAATCTGCTCGTTTACTTTATGGCTTCCGTAAATTCGGATCGTTGATAAATGAATAATCTGTCAGTGTTTTCAGGAATGAAACGATGGCTTTTTTATCATCGTCAGTCAGTTGCATCCCGCCCGCAGGCAAGCGTGCGTCCAGCGTATTGGATTCACTGATTCCTGATGAATAGTGCTCCACCACCTGCTCTAATGTTTCGAATCTGCCATCATGCATATAGGGCGCGGTTAGCTCAGCATTGCGTAGTGTTGGCGTTTTATATTTGCCAAGATCCGCCAGATCATAACTGATTCGGTATCGTCCGAGATACAAACCTTCGTGTTCCGTATTGGAAAAGTCATAGTCCAATCCATTGTTGTGATAGTCGTTATCCGTAAACAACTCGCCGCTATGGCATGTCTGACATTTTTGTTTCACCAACTCCAACCCTCGTTGTTCCATGTCCGACAATGTTCCGCCTGCTTTTTTCAGCTTGAACTTGTCGTACTTTGAATCTGCCGAAATGAGCGTTCTCTGAAATTGGGCCAACGACTTTGCTACATTCTGAATGGTTAATCCATCGTCAAAAGCCGCTTCGAAACGACTGACGTAATCCGGCACAGCATTGAGCTCATCTATGAGCTCATATAGGTCCTGACTCATTTCGTCATGGGCCGTAAGCGGACCGAAAACCTGTGATTCCAGATTGGTAGAGCCTCCATCCCAGAATAAACCATTGTTAGCCCACGCCATGTTGATCAGCGCCGGGGAATGACGTAGCAGCGGAGTTCCTGCGACACCAGCTTTACTGAACGATACGCCATCACTAAACGCAAGTTTTTGTTCATGGCAACTGGCACACGAAACCCTGTTGTTCGCTGAGAGACGAACATCATAAAACAGTCTTCTTCCAAGCGCAATACCTTCGTGCGTCATCGGATTTCCTGTGTCGAAAATAGGCTTCGGGAAATTTTCCGGAACCGGCAGGACATAACCTGCCGGTTCCGGTTCTACTTCCTGTTTTGTACAGCCTGCCGATACATATATGAATATACACAGGCAGACTATTTTAATCAGCTGCATTTTTTTACTTGACAACAGAACCGAATGAAACTGCTTTGGTAGAATAGTTCTGCGCCACAGTGGACATCAGTGCAGGAGTCATTGCGCTGATCGTCGGATTTTCAGAGACGTCAATACCATCAAATACTTTTGTGATGTCCACGTTCAGGATAACCTCTTTTGTGGAAGATAAATCTGCAGGTGAAGGCAGTTCAACCGTCAGTGTTTTGTAGTTCGCATTCAGTCCCGTTTCTGTTTTGAAGGCAATAGATCCGGCAGCATCTTTTACTGTACCTGTGAGGGAAGAAAAAATATAGCTGGAATGCCACATCCAGGCAATGTTGCTCATGCCATTGGCTATAGACAACTCTCCTGCTGACAAACTCAGGTTGTCGTTGTGTTGCTGATCAACACCGATTGAAAACCTGATGCTTTTATAAGTTCCGGCAGGTATCCCGGTTAACTCCACAGACTCTCTTTTTTTAGCCGGGTAGATGTTCATGTTGTCGTTGACGGTGCCTTTCAGGTCAAGATCTCCAACCTCTTCAATAAGGTAATAGGACTCAGGTACTTTGAATTCTGCTCCTTTGTCATCAATCAGAATAACATTGCTGACCCAGTAACGGAGTTTGTTAAAATTATAGGTTTTGCTATCTACAGTAAAATCTTTGTTCAGAGCGAAATCAGCACTTCCAACTCTGGAATCAAAGGTGATTTTGGTACTGACGACAGCTTGAGGATTGATCGTTTCCGTTACATCGGTGTCGTCAGAGCATGAGGTGAAAAACAGGGCTGCTATTGCTAATGTGAAAAGACGTTTCATTGTTTTAAATAAGCTAATTGAAAAAATGGAATGGAATGATCAATGCACATACGCGCTAATTCCGGTTATGTACCGAAAGCGTAAGCGCACGATGATTAAAACAGATTGGAAATTAGCTTAACTGCGGAGGGCGGAGAATTCCGAAAAGGGGAGAGAGATAAACAGGAAGCTGATAGAAAAAGCCAGGTTGCTCTTTCGAAATGTATGTTTCGGATTGAAATTGAAAACGTAAAATTCCGGCCACAAATAAATGTGCGACAGGCGTATTACTTACTCTTTCTGTTGTTTCCTTGTCTTTTTTGTCCTGTTGTTGTTTGAGTTTTTTGGCGAGATAACACTTCCCGTTGCACTTGAGCTGCGGACGCGATCGGTTTTCGCAAAGGACTTTGGCTATATAGTCCCGGTTGATATGAAAGTATGCGACCGTTCCCCACGGACTTAGCGTGGGTAGCATGATGGAAAGGAGTAATATGTATGCTATAGTCGCCCTCACTTATGATCAGAACAAAAAGCCTAATTGAACCAGCAAACGGTTTTTAACTACAACATGACCTGAAGAACTTCTTTGTGCCAGTGGTGTTTGTCCGTTTACCCCAAGTGTCCAGCGATTGGTAAACAAAGTAACACCTGCACTGCCATTGAGAAGTCTTCCACCTGTAAGATCAAGAACCTGTCCGTTCTGTGTTCCGTGCTCGGCGTTTTCAGCATAAATGCCGATACTTGGTGTGATCGATATATCGCCTTTTCCCAACCGAAATGATTTGTATAAATCAATAGTCCCAAAAAGCTGGTTTCCGAATTTGTAATCTTCTGAGTTCGTGGTATTGAACTTACGCGAAACGTTGGTCGCCAAACCCCAATCCCCTTTGTTGATCGTATAGAATGCATTTACTATAAAATCGGTACTCCCCGTTCCTAATTGAAAGTTGGCATTGGCCACTTGTAGCGGATTATTTTCATCAAATTTGAATTTACCGGTTGGTAATTTAACTCCGCCTCCTACCAAAAGCGTATGCGTAAGAGCACCTGAGTTTTCTTTGTCCATAAGTGTATTCAGCACATTGTAATTGGCAAGAATGGTGGCGTCACCCAGTCCGTTTTGTTTTTTTACATCTGCAGAAGTTACCTGCTGGTCGGTGCGGTAGGGCAAAAAAGCCATGACCTGTACTCTTTTTATCGGGAAAAAACGTGCGTATAACTCGGCCACATTGAAGTTCTCCTCGGTGCGAAGCACTTTGCTGTCCGGATGCGTTATAAAGTTGAGGCGTTGGTAACGTACACCAATCAGCGATTTGTTGGATTGAGGTAAAAGACCAAAATAGGCCCCGCTGTTGGCGCATCCGCAAATGTCACAGGCATACGAAAAGTCTGCCGCTGCAAGCAGCAGAACTAAAATGATATATTTGAATTTCATATTAATCAGATTTTAAGTCAGTTTACAATGCATTTCCGATACCGGGGTCAGCCAGTTTCGGATTGCTGATAAACTGTTCGTCAGATAACGTTCTCAGGAACGCGATGATAGATTGCTTCTCGGAAGAAGTAAGTGAAAGTCCGGTTTTGCCATCTGCCTTGATCAGTAATGGATCCAGCGTTGCCAACTTTTGAACGCTGTCGGTATAATGATCCAGTACTTCATTCAAAGTATGATAACGCCCATCGTGCATATACGGAGCCGTGTAGCCAACATTCCGAAGACTAGGTACTTTGAACTTATACATGTCCTGCTCCGCTCCGGTAATATCGAATCGACCTTTGTCATCTCCCGGCATGGGCATCAGACCATTGTTACGCATTGTCTGGTCAGTAAACAATTCTCCCTGATGACAGCTGCTGCAGTTTTTCTGGAACAAAAGCATTCCTTCTTTTTCCTGTGCGTTCAGAGCATTGGCATCACCCGATTTATAGAAGTCGTATTTGGAATTGGCAGAGACCATGGTCAACATAAACTGCGACAGTGCCTTCATGATACGTTCACTGTTGATCTCGTCTGTACCGAAGGCATTTTTGAACATCTTAGGATAGTTCACCGGTATTTTGGACTTCGGATCAGGCGTGTTTTTCAGCTTAGCAATGATATCAGGTACGTTGGTACCCATTTCAACCGGATTTTGAATCGGATTGAAAGGAAGCAAATCCAGATTGTGTACACCACCGTCCCAGAAAAAGGATGTCTGCCATCCCATGTTCTGCACAGCAGGTGAGTTTCGGATTCCCAGAAGATCGTCCACTCCATGACTCAGCTCATGGCCATGGTGCGTGAAGGCCGCCTGTTGTTGGTGGCAGGTCCCGCAACCGATCTGGTTGGTGCGCGAAAGTATACCGTCATAGAAGAGGAATCGGCCCAGTTCCACGCCTTCCTCTGTCAGGGGATTTTTGGATATGTCATAAACAGGATCCGGGAAATGAGCTGGTTTTTTCCA
>DASYHR010001140.1:0-8950 GCA_035998385.1 Dyadobacter sp.
AAGCAGGAAGAATGTAAGAAAATAGGCGCAGCAATGAAAAAATTGCTGGAACTGAACATTACGCCAAAGGAAATTATTACAAAAAAATCGCTGGAAAACGCCCTGACAGTAGTAATGGCGTTGGGAGGATCTACAAATGCAACGTTACACTACCTTGCTATTGCACGGGCGGCGGGCATTCCCCTTACATTGGATGATATTCAGGAAATTTCAAACCGTGTTCCTTTCATCGCTGACCTTAAACCAAGCGGAAAGTATTTCATGGAGGATATCCTGGAGATTGGTGGTGTTCCTGCGGTAACCAAATATTTGTATTCAAAAGGTCTTATTCATGGCGATTGTATCACTGTAACAGGTAAAACTGTAGCCGAGAACCTTGCGGAAGCGCCGGACCTTGATTTTGAAACACAAAAAATGATCTACCCGATCGAAACGCCGATCAAAAGTTCAGGTCATATTCAAATACTTTATGGCAACCTGGCTCCTGATGGTTCGGTTGCGAAAATTACAGGCAAGGAAGGTCTTACATTCGACGGCGAAGCAAAAGTGTGCGAGCACGAATCAGAGATCATTACCATGCTTGCAAACGGAGAGATTAAAGCAGGACATGTGGTTGTAATCCGTAATGCAGGACCAAAAGGCGGACCAGGGATGTCGGAAATGCTAAAACCTACGTCGGCAGTGATGGGTGCAGGCCTTGGGGACAAAATCGCGTTGATTACTGATGGGCGCTTCTCGGGCGGAACACACGGCTTTGTAGTAGGACACATTACTCCTGAAGCATTTGACGGTGGACCGATTGCGCTTGTCAAAGACGGTGACCGCATCTCGATTGATGCAAATACACGTTCATTAACCCTTCATATTTCCGACGAAGAAATGGCAGCCCGTAAAGCGGCTTGGGTTCAGCCGGCACCGCGTTTCACAAAAGGAATGCTGGGACGTTACATCAGAACTGTAAAATCAGCCAGTGAAGGTTGCGTGACTGACGAAGCGTAAATATTGTTTATATTTACAAAAAATATTTACAATTATGCAAGTCACATACACCAGCAAATTACCGGATACACTTCTCAAAGAATTAGAATCCGTAGCAATCAAGTTAAAGACAAGCAAAAAAGATGTCATCGAAACGGCATTGACCAATTATTTCGAAGAAATAAGGAAAGCGGAATATGTGGCTTCCTTCAAAAAAGCAAAGGGTGATCCGGATATGATTGAACTTACCGAAGAAGGTATGGATGATTATTTAAAAATGGTTGGGGAATGAAACAAAAGGATATCTGGTGGGCTGACTTAAATCCGGTTCAAGGCAGCGAACAGCGTCGGAAAAGACCCGTTGTAATCATCAGTGGCAATACAATGAATGATCATTTGGATATCGGAATTGTTTGCCCTTTGTCATCAAAAATTAAAAATTTTGCTGGTTGTGTGATTTTGAAAAAAGACCATGTAAACCGGTTGGAGCAGGATTCTGAAATAATTTCATTCCAGATAAGGACAATAAGCAAAAGCCGCTTGATCAGTAAAATTGGCCAAATAACTGATGATGAATTGCGTCAGGTTAAAACTGGCCTCAACGAAATTTTGACATATTAAAACGGAGTGGACAAACAAACATTCAAACTGGAAAGAGCCGCTTTTCATGCCGGAACGCATGAGGAAACTGAAAAATACTATGCTAAGAACCAGCCCAGGACTTCAACTGAAAGATTGATGGCTGCTAATTACCTGAACAGCATAGCGTTCCAATTTGACGTTAACAATCCTCCAAAAATGGATAAAACAGTTTTTTCAATGCGAAAACATCTGTTATAATGCCAAACCACATTGTGGATGAGTTAACAATCAGGCTGATAAATTATAGAGATCTGATTACGGCTAAAAAAGCCGCCGGGATACCCCGGGATATTAATGATATTGAAAATCTAGAAAATTCATCGGACTAAATAGAAAAGGTCATGGAATTTAATGAAAACCAAACACAGGATGTCCAAATAGCTGAAAAGCCGGCTCCTACAGCAACACCAGAACTGATAAACGGTTCTCACGCACTGATCCAATCATTGATTGCAGAAGGCGTTGAAACAATTTTCGGATACCCTGGTGGCGCAATCATGCCTGTTTATGATGCCATTTACGATTATCAGGAACAGGTGAATCATATATTGGTACGTCATGAGCAAGGTGCCGCACACGCTGCTGAAGGCTTTGCCCGCATCAGCGGTAAAGTTGGCGTTTGTCTGGCAACATCAGGCCCGGGTGCTACAAACCTTGTTACCGGAATTGCCGATGCCATTATCGACTCAACACCGATGGTATGTATCGTTGGACAGGTTGGTTCACATTTGTTGGGTACCGATGCATTTCAGGAGACGGATATTATTGGAGTTACAATTCCGATTACAAAGTGGAACTACCAAATCACCAATCCTGACGAAATACCTGAGATCATCGCGAAGGCATTTTATATAGCTAAATCTGGTCGTCCCGGACCTGTGTTGATCGACATCACAAAAGATGCACAGCAGAAACTGATGTCCAGGCCGTTTGCACATAAACCGTGTGAGAAACTACTAAGCTACCGTCCGCGCCTTGCTCCAAAGGATGAGCAAATTGCGGCTGCAGCCAAACTTATTAATGCTTCTAAACGTCCGTTTTTGTTCTTTGGACATGGCGTTCAAATCGCGGGAGCAGAGCAGGAATTGTTACAATTCATCGAAAAAACAGATATTCCTGCAGCATCAACACTTTTGGGTCTCTCTTCCGTTTCGGTAGACCACCCGAATTATGTAGGATGGCTGGGTATGCACGGCAACTACGGAACCAATGTATTGACCAACCAGTGTGATCTGATCATTGCTATTGGTATGCGCTTTGATGACCGTGTGACTGGCGATTTGAGCCGTTATGCGAAGCAGGCTAAGGTGATCCATATAGAAATTGATCCTGCTGAAATTGATAAAATAAAAAAAGCGGATGCGCCTGTTGTAGGTGATGCCAAAATCGCACTTGAATTATTACTTCCACTGGTAAATGAAAATAATCATGAAGCATGGAGAGCCGAGTTTAAGAAATTTGATGCGATTGAGGATGAAAAAATCACCCAGCCTGAACTTGCTCCTACTACTGAAAAAATCAAGATGGCGGAAGTGATCCGTACGCTTTCAAACAAAACAGAAGGACAAGCAGTAATCGTGGCGGATGTGGGCCAACACCAAATGATGACAGCCCGCTATTATCAATTCAAAAGACCAAATTCCTTCATCACTTCGGGTGGCTTGGGAACAATGGGTTATGCCCTACCTGCAGCATTCGGCGCGAAAGTAGGCGCTCCTGACCGTGAAGTTGTAACGATTATCGGTGATGGTTGCTTTCAAATGACCATTCAGGAATTAGGAACAATTGCGCAAAGCGGACTTCCAGTAAAGATTATCATATTGAATAACAACTTCTTAGGAATGGTTCGCCAGTGGCAACAGCTTTTCCATCAGAAACGCTATTCTTTTGTTGAGCTTCAAAATCCTGATTTCATTACGATTGCGAAAGGTTTCGGAATTGACGGACATACCTGCGGAGCAAGAGAAGATCTGAACGATTCTCTTGATAAAATGCTGGCTTCTGACAAACCTTACCTATTGGAAGTATTAGTAGAAAAAGAGGAAAACGTATTCCCTATGGTACCAACAGGAGCTTGTGTTGCCGATATAAGACTTGAATAATGTATTAAACATTAACGTGTATTTACATTTTCACAAGAATTCAAAAAACTATGACAGCGTACACCATTTGTGTCTTTACTGAAAATACGATCGGTATTCTCAATAAGATTACAACCATATTTACCAGGCGCAGGATTAATATCGACAGCCTGACCGTATCCGAAACGGAACGTAAGGGTATTTCCCGCTTCACTATCGTCATTCGTCATGAGTCTCGCGAAGCAGTGGAAAAACTGGTACGTCAGATTCGTAAGGTAATTGAAGTGTTGGCAGTATTCGGATATCTGAATGAAGATATTGCTTACAACGAAATCGCCATGTTCAAGATCCCAACGCCTATTGGTGCAAAACCGCTTGACATTGAGACGATCAATAAGGTGCACAAGGCATGGGTTGTATACTGGCACCTTACCTATGTGATCATCCAGAAGACAGGTACGGAAGAAGAAATTTTCGAATTTTTCGACTATATCAAACCAAACGGCATTCTTGAATTCGTAAGATCAGGACGCGTAGCTGTAAGCAAATCGCCTCAAACACTGGTAGATTATCTGCCTGAGGCTGAATGGGAGTATTACCAATAGCATTCAATTTTAGTAATATTGTTTTTAAATCGAGTAATTAATTAATCCAATCAATAATCAATGGCAAAATTAAATTTCGGCGGGGTCGAAGAAGAAGTAGTAACCCGTGAAGAATTTCCACTTGAAAAAGCGCGTGAAGTACTTTCTACTGAAACTATCGCTGTAATCGGTTACGGTGTACAAGGTCCAGGTCAAAGCCTTAACATGCGTGACAATGGATTCAATGTAATCGTTGGACAACGTAAAGGTGGAAAATCATGGGATAAAGCAGTTGCAGACGGATGGGTTCCTGGTGAAACTCTTTTCGAACTTGAAGAAGCTTTGGCAAAAGGAACAATCATTTGCTACCTTCTTTCTGATGCAGCTCAGATCGAACTTTGGCCTACCGTTAAAGCAAACCTTACTGCCGGAAAATCACTTTATTTCTCACATGGTTTCGGTGTAACTTATAAAGATCAGACTGGTATCGTTCCTCCTGCTGACGTAGATGTATATCTTGTAGCTCCAAAAGGATCAGGAACTTCACTTCGTCGTTTGTTTGTAGAAGGAAAAGGCTTGAACTCATCTTTCGCTGTGTTCCAGGATGCAACTGGTAAAGCACGCGAAAAATGTATCGCAATGGGTATCGGTGTTGGTTCAGGATATTTGTTCGAAACTGATTTCTACCGTGAAGTAACTTCTGACCTTACAGGTGAGCGTGGTACTTTGATGGGTGCTATTCAGGGTATCTTCGCTGCTCAGTATGAAGTACTTCGTTCTAACGGACACTCTCCATCTGAAGCATTCAACGAAACAGTTGAAGAATTGACTCAGTCGTTGATGCCACTTGTTGCTGAAAACGGTATGGACTGGATGTACGCAAACTGCTCTACAACAGCGCAGCGTGGTGCTCTTGACTGGTGGAAACCTTTCCGTGACGCTACTAAGCCTGTTTTCGAACAACTTTACAATTCTGTAAAATCAGGAGAACAAGCTAACATCTCTATCACTCGTAACTCACAGTCTGACTACCGTGTGAAATTGGAAGAAGAATTGGCTGAACTTCGCGAATCAGAAATGTGGAGAGCCGGAACTACAGTACGTAGCCTTCGTCCTGAGAATAGCTAGTTTTTTTAAAACTATTCCAATATACATGTACCTCTAAGCTATTGGTTTAGGGGTACTTTTGTTACAGCATATATGACTTTTGATAATAATGGCAACGTGTTTCCTTACAAGCAAAATTCGCTGACTTCAGAAGAATTCGAACTTAGCTTTGGAACTAACGAACACAGGTTATTTTTACTAGCTCAGCTACAAGATTTTTTTACAGAGTTAAAAAGTGTCGTAGAAGGTCCTATCAAATTTTGGATAGACGGCAGCTTTGTCACAAAAAAGAGTGTTCCGAAAGATATTGATGTTGTAGTTTTTATTAATTTTCATTCTTTCAAATTACAAAAGAGGCAATTATCTGCTTTAAAAGAGAAGCAGGAATTTGTAGATTTGTATTATGTAAAAGTCTTTCCTGAAGACCACATTGATCACCATTTGACACAATTTGATCAATTAGACTGGCTTCACTTTTTCACAACCGACAGAAGGAATAAAAAGAAGGGATTCATTGAACTAACATTTTGACTATGGAAATCTACGATGAACTTGAAATAGAAATTTTTCATACCCTGGAAAAAATCCGTCGTATCGAAAGTATGATTAAGAGACACACAGAGTCAGGATCAGAGGAATTGATTGTGAATCAGTATATTTCCCTAAAAAAGGAACTGTCACAACAATTAGCCGATTTATTATCACAAGCAACAAACGCCAAGGTTCAAATTGCTGCATAAGAACCTTCAATTATATATGTCTCCAACGTTAGACAACATTTTCCTCGCTGCTGAACGACTTCGCGGCGTGATTAACCACACTCCATTACTTTACAACGCACATTTATCAGAACAATACGAGGCGAATATTTACCTGAAAAGGGAGGATTTGCAAACCGTTCGTTCTTACAAAATACGAGGTGCCTATAACAAAATGGCGAGCTTAGGTGCTGAAGCACTTGCCGGAGGAGTTGTGTGTGCAAGTGCAGGAAACCATGCACAAGGTGTAGCTTATGCATGTCGCAAAATGCAGGTGAAAGGAGCTATTTTTATGCCCACCACCACCCCCCCCCAACAGATAACGCAAGTACGTCTTTTTGGGAAAGAATGGGTGGATGTATTACTCGTTGGCGATACTTACGACGATGCCTATCATGCCTCAGTTGTATATCAAAAAGCCAATAATGCCACATTCGTACACCCATTTGACGACCTTCAGGTAATTGAAGGACAGGGAACGGTCGGGTTGGAAATTTTCAAGGATGCCGATTTCAAAATAGATTATATGCTCATGGCCATCGGTGGTGGCGGATTGGCGTCTGGTATTTCTACAGTATTCAAACAGCTTTCTCCTAAAACGAAACTCATTGGCGTAGAACCGGCGGGCTCACCCACTATGCAAGCCTCTATGGCAAACGGCGGAGTAATTACACTGGATCATATTGACAAATTTGTTGATGGAGCCGCAGTTCGCCGGGCAGGAGATATTACGTTTGATATTTGTAGTAAAAGTCTGGATAATGTTGTGCTAATCCCGGAAGGAAAAGTATGCTCCACCATTCTTCAACTTTACAACGAGGAAGCCATTGTCGCTGAACCAGCGGGAGCGTTGACAGTTGCTGCTTTGGACTTTGTAAAGGATGAAATCAAAGGAAAAAATGTGGTCGCACTCATTAGTGGCGGAAACAACGACATTACGCGTACTGAGGAGATAAAAGAGCGGTCACTACTTTATGAAGGCCTGAAACATTATTTCATCATCCGTTTCCCTCAGCGTGCCGGAGCATTCAGAGAATTTTTGAATGTACTGGGCCCCAATGACGATATTGCACGTTTCGAATACATTAAGAAAACCAACAAAGAACAAGGTCCTGCGCTTATTGGAATTGAGTTGAAAAGCCGTGAAGACTTTGAGCCTCTGATGTCCCGCATGGACGAGCATAAGGTTGTCTACGAGTATTTGAACGACCAGCCGGATTTGTTTCAGTTTTTGGTGTAGATAAAGTGGTCATGGATAAACAGCAGATTATCAAATCCATTAAAAGTAATGCTGGGGATCTTCAAAAACTAGGTGCAGAACGGCTGGGGCTTTTTGGTTCTTATGTTCGCGGACAGCAGACTGACGAAAGTGACATAGATATATTGGTCGAATTTAAACCAGGTTTAAAAACGTACCGCAATTATCTGAATTTAGCTGATTATCTTGAAGCTAAACTTGGACGAAAAGTAGACCTCCTAACTTGGGAAGGAATGGCTTCATTTGTAAAACGTGAGGTATTAAAAGATATAGAATTTGTCTCACTTAATGAATAACTCCCTTGCTACGCGTCCCCTCAGATATCAGCTCATCCGAATTTGAATCTTTGAAGATTCAGGATATGACTTTTGTGGCCTATCGCAATGAGGTATATCCATCCAAATACGATGTTTTTTTTGAGGAACATGCAGTAATTGTAGTATTGGAAGGCGAGAAGAAATTTACCAGCCCAACACAGGAGGTCCATGTTGAAAAGGGCGATATCTTGTTCATTCAGAGAGGATTTTATTTGATGTCTGAATCCATTAATGAATCTTACAAAAGCCTTGTATTCTTCTTTGATGAAAAGCTGCTGAAAGAATTTGTCGGACTTCACCCTGAACTTTTCAATGCCGAAGAACCAACTGCGATTTTGGAAAACCCTATTCTGCTTCTCAAATCGGATGACAATTTTGAAAAGTTTATACAATCCGTGTTTCCCTATTTTAAATCAAGAACGGCGCTAAAAAACCATTTTCTACGACTTAAATTCCAGGAATTACTCCTTCACCTGCTCGAACTGGATGCGTCCCAACAGCTCAGAGCTATCCTGTACAGTCTTTACAAAGGTGAGAAAGTTGATCTCGCTTTTCTGATGAACAGCTACTACCTGAAACCGTTAACGCTAAATGAACTCGCCCGCCTATCTGGAAGAAGCCTCTCCGCCTTCAAACGAGATTTTCAGGAAGAATTTGATACTTCACCCGCATTCTGGCTAAAAAACAAAAGACTTGACTACGCTGATTTCCAGTTAAGAAACAGCACTAAAAACGTTTCCGAAATCAGCACAGAGATTGGGTATGAGAGTGTTTCTCACTTTATCAAGACGTATAAGGAGAAGTTTGGCGTGACGCCTAAGCGGCATGGGTGAAGAGAAAATTTAGTCGATCAGCATTTGTTGCAGCACATCCTTCAACTGCGAGACTTCATTTTTGGAAAGTTTTCCAATTCTAGATCCAATACGCACCTTATCAATAACCCGTATTTGATCCGTGGCAATGGATCCATTCTTACCGGACACGACACAGCCAATTCTCCACGGATAACTTTTGATGGTTGATGTAATAGGTGCCACTATTACAGTCCGTAAAAATTCATTCATTTCGTTTGGACTTATTACAACACACGGCCTTGTTTTGGCAATTTCACTTCCCTGGGTAGGGTCCAAGGAGATCCAATGTACGTCATATTGCTGTATCAACTTTACCATGTCCATTCTTCCTTGTCAAAATCATTAGGAATATCCTGGATCAGAAGTGTATC
>DASYHR010001144.1:0-2973 GCA_035998385.1 Dyadobacter sp.
TACCTGATTGGAGTTCACACTCCCTACGAACGCACTTCTGGGAACAACAATAGCCTGACCTTGTTTTTCAAATTTGAAAATGGCCGTGGCGTACATCCCGGCGCGTATTTTGTTGTTACGGTCATTGTCCACCTTGATTTCCAGCGGGAAGTTCAGCGCACCGTCTGCACGGGCCGCGATAAAGGAGATCCTGCCCGAGAATGTATCTTCAGGAAATACCGGAACTTTGATATCCACTTTGTCACCGGTTTTGAGCTGCACCACCTGGCTTTCGTTAACCGCCACGGTCAGTTTAAGCTGTGATACATCCACGATATCGAATAGTGCTGTTCCCGCTGAAAGGAAAGTTCCTATTTCAATATATCGTTTGTTGATCGTTCCTGAAATGGGTGCTTTGATATGTGCGTCGCTGATTCGTCTTTTTGACTGCTGCACCTTATTGTCGGCATTACGAAGTTGAAGATTGATGTCGTCCAGTTGTGATTGGGTCACTCCCCCTGTTTTAAAAGAGCTTTCGTACCGTTGCTGATCCGTTTTCAATTTCTGATAGGAATCCTCTGCATTCTGGAGGTCGAGCGAGAGAAATTTATCATCGATCGTAGCTAGAATTTGACCTTTACTCACACGGTCGCCTTCTTTTACTTTGATACCAGTAATGACTCCGCTGGTCTCCGCGGTCAGTTTCAGATCCTGATTGGGTACAAAATTACCGTTGGAATTGAAATCTGTATCCAGGTCTTTTTTGGTGACCTTCTCAACTTTAACAGATGCCGCTCCGCTGCCTTTATTCACGATCTCAATTTTCTCCTGATTCTTCTTTTTATTATTGTTCAAAACGAACCCGATCAATGCTCCGGCTGCTACAAGGATGACGACGGTTATGATGATTTTTTTCATTGTTTTGCTGTTTTTTGATGGCTGATAACCTATTTGTTGATCAGTGATTTAATTTCTCCTCTTGATTTGATAAGTTCTATTTCAGCCACCTTGTAATTGAGCAGCGCCTCGTTGTAACTGTTTTGGGCCGTGACCAGCTCAGACTCTGCATCCAGCAAATCGGTGAGTGTAGCCAGCCCGTTTTTGTAATTGTTTTGAGTGCTCTCAAAAACCTCCTGCGCCAGCTCCTGATTTACCTTCTGTGCGTTGATCGCTTCAAGTCCGTAGGTGAGTTGCTTTTGTGCGTTGTTAAAATTCAGGTGCAGATTGTTGTTTGTTTTCCTGATATCTTCATTGCCTTTCATGATGTCAAATTCAGTTTGTTTTATTCTTGCACGTCTGGAGTAACCATCAAAAACTGGTATTTTCAGGTTCAGACTCACCGCTGATGCGTCAAAGCTGAGTGCTTTACCGGTATAAAGATTGAATTTGTTACTCTGCGTATTGTAGGTGTAGTTTCCGCTGAGGGAGAGGGTCGGGTACGCTTCAGCAATAATGGCCTGCTTTTGGAAATCTAAAAGCTCCTGCTGTTTGTGTAATACCTGATAAGAAAGTAACACACGGGGATCGAAGGGCTCATTACTTACCGGCTGCGCGGCGGGTGTCTGGGTATTTTCTATGGTTTGATCAACAAGAATAATGTCTGTGTCAATGGGCATTCCCATGTAGTATTTCAACATATTTTCCTGCTGAGAGATCGCATTGACCAGCTCAAGACGTTGCGTTTTTACATTGCTTTTGTTGACAAGTACACGATCCAGGTCAATTTTTTTGGCAAGACCATTTTCATATTGTCCGCGAATGATCTTTTCAAGCTGATCAATACGTTCAATATTCGCATCCACCACTTTAATCTTCTCACGGGTAATCACAGTCTGGTAAAAGTTGGCAGCAACCTGCTGCATCACATTTTCCTCACTCAGTTTTGCCGATAGCTCATAAAATTCAACGCTGCTTTTGGCGGCTTTTAAACCTGTGAAAACCTGCTTGTTAAATAGCTGCTGACTGAATTGTACCTGTGACATAGCACTCCAGGTCTGGCCTGCTTTGATAGCGATAAACTCGCCGGGCGCACCACCAAAGGCCTGCGCGGGTAGTACGAACTGTTGTACCAGTATGTTTCCCGTGACAGAACTATTAATGTCCACTTTGGGAAGTGCGCCGGCTTTGGTTTCGACCACTTTTTGGCCCACTGTTTCGATATCAATTCGCGCTTGTTTAATGACCTCACTATTGGCCAGCGCATATTGCAGGGCATTTTGCAGTGTAACGCTGGTTTGCGCCCGTGCGCTGCGCACCCACAACGAGGAGCAAAGAACAGCCGCAAATATTTTAAATCGCATCATGTTTGGTTTTTGATTTTTGTAGTGCAAAACTCAGGATACCCGATGCGGATAGGAAGTGCGAAATAGTTGAAACGGACAAAATTGCGGGTGAATCGGCAGTGACGGTTCAGGGGCTGCTTTGGCTGTTTCAGTCAGGAATTTCTTGGTAAGGTCGAGGTGCGGTTTTACATTTGCAGGAATTGGGAGAGGTTCGATTTTGAACTATTCGGGCTTCTTCAAAATTAACAAGTTTGGCATAAAACACTTCATCAACAAATCAATATGCAGTTCATTCTTTACAGACAAATGTGTCTGTTATGTATTATTTATCTGGCTTCCTTTTCCGTTTCCGCGCAGATATACCCGAGATATAATGTACAAAAGGATACAACTCCGGCATTGGAATACAGTAAGAAGCCTTTGCTGATTTTTCAGCTTGAAACTGAGAATGGCGGAATGATTGCCAATAACAAGCAGGTTAAAGAAACCTTTAACGACATCTACTACAACGGCATTAATCTGAGGGTGGGGTGGCAAACGAGGCCGTGCAGCGGGACAAACCGTAGTAAGTCAGGCAGTGATGCATACCACCAGCGATACAACTTTCCGGTGTATGGAGTGGGCTTGTACAGCAGTACTTTTCATAAGCCCGAGATCGGAACACCAGTTGCATTATATGGATTTGTAGCCATCCCGATACGACCTGCCAGAT
>DASYHR010001146.1:0-3645 GCA_035998385.1 Dyadobacter sp.
AGCTTTTTTGCTGTCAGTCGATTAAAGAACAACCACTGAATTTTCAGTCGCGTCAACACCTGCAGGTACATATTTGTCTGCTTCCCAGTCGTTTTCCCATTTCGCGTCATCAAGGATATAACGGAATTGGTATTCTCCTGCAGCAAGTTCAACACTTGTCTTAAAAGAACCATCTTTTTGCTTTTTTAAAGCAATAGCTTCTTCAGGATTCCAGCCATTGAATTCACCAACCAGTGCCACTTTTTTTGTTTCAGAAACTGCTTCTGCAGGTACTGTGAAGGTTACTTTGTAAAGAGATTTGCTTTTGACGAAGGTCTTAGTTAATGCCATGTTTTCGTAGTGTTATTTTAGTGATGGCACAAATATACAATCATAGATTATTCAAAGCAATGAATATCAGTATAATATATGTTTACCTTCTTTGAAAAGTTATATCATTTTGAGCGTAAATATGTTTCTGGTGCAATTTTTCGAACATTTTTATCGGAATGTATAACGCAGTCCCAGGAATCCCCGGCGTCCCTGGTTGGGTGCAAAAACATAAGACGGATCGAAAGTAAGGCGGTTTGGATTTCCGGGTGTAGCCACTACCTGGCCCTGATCGTCGAAGGTTACATTTTTGTCAAACGGGTCGAAAGAACGGGCGATTGAGTTGGACGGGGGAGTGAAATTTAACAAATTTTTTACACCTCCATATACTTCCAGACCGTTGCCAAATTTTTTGGTGACCTGTATATTTTGCAGCGACCATATTGGTGAGTTGGCTGCTCTCGGATCGTCGTCGCTCAGCAATGGCAGGCGCATCGGACCATACATATTTCCGGTGTAGTCGAATGATAATCCTGATTTCTCCAGTTCATACGAAAACGACCAGACGCCTGTAAATCTTTCTGTCAGCACAGGACGGAATTTTACACCGTTTTCGTTCTGGAAATTTTCCATGTACGTCCCTCCGGCGATAATCTTGAGAGGGAAAGGAAAGTTAAAATCAAGGTTCAGACTTACACCTTTGGACACAGCATATCCATCCAGATTGTCATAAATAATTTGGTTCGGATTCGTCTCGTAGTCGGGTAGGATACGGTTGGTGAAATGGGTATAAAACACTGAGGCATCAAGTCCTATAAAAGAACTTCCGGTTACTATTTTTTTTACAAAATTGATATTCGCATTCCAGCTTTGTTCAGGATTCAGCGCTTCTTTGATAACCACATCTCTGGAGCCTGTCAGCGCCGCATGATCTTCTGTAAAAAGATTGACAATCCTGAAACCGCGGCCTATGTTGAGCCTTACCACATCTGTCTGGTTAAATTTGTATTTGTAAGCCATACGTGGTGTGAATATGCTACCATGTCTGCTGTTGTAATCGTAGCGGGCACCGAGCAAAAGCGTATGTTTGCCCAGCTTCATTTCATCCTGTACAAATATTCCCGGCAGGTAAATCTGGTCGGCGTGGTCTTCGCCATCTGATTGACGCGTGGCTGGTGTATTGTCGTTGTAGTAAGTATATCGGAACGGAGTACCAAACAGGAAGCTGTGTTTACCTAATTCTTTGTCCCATAGCAATTGGGCAAATCCGATTTTTTGATCAGCCATATAGGGAACATCGCCGTACACCGAGTTCTGGTTATGCGAGCTGAAGGAGTATTGTAATGTTACTTTCTCCCGAACCGGTAATTCGTAACTTCCCAGCAATTCATAACGTTTGGTGTAGATACTTTCGCCATATACCTCGTCGCCTCCTCTGAATGACCGGTTCCAGTTCATTTGTCCACCCCAGCGATCTTCGTAAAAATACCTGGCAGCGATACTAGCTGATTTATTATTTGGTAAAGAAAAAGACCATTTGTTGAATATTGAGATGCGGTTTTGCAGAGTCAGGTCCGTGAAGCCATCACCGTTATTGTCTTTTGGACGCTGATAGTTGAAATAATTGACACCAAGTAATGCGCTTACTTTTGAGCTCGGGGTGAGCTTAACGCCAAGGTCAACGTTGTAGTCGAGCCATGAAGTGCTGAATACGTCTGCTGAGAAAGCAGGGGCCTTTGATGGATTCTTGGTAATGATGTTAATTAATCCTCCTACCGCTTCGGACCCATACAATGTGGAGGCAGGGCCTTTGACAATCTCCACACGGTCAATCAGGCTGTTGGGGATTCCGGAAAGTCCGTACACGGTTGACAGGCCGCTTACCATCGGCATACCATCGATCAGTACCATGGTATAAGGGCCTTCGAGCCCGTTCATATGGATATCACCTGTGTTACAAACATTACAATTGAGTTGAGGGCGAACACCATTTACATAGCTCAATCCCTCAAAAATACTCGGAACCGGATTTTTGTACAGGAATTTGGCAGTAATAATGTCGACAGGGACAGGGCTGTCAAGTTTCGAAACTTCTTTCATCGTTCCGGTTACTACTACCTCGTTCAGCGCATTGGCTCCCTGTTTCAGTATGAAATCCTTTGTTGAATTCTGATTGATCCGGAAATTTTTCTCAGTCACATTCGGGTAGGCGATGTAACTGACTTTAAGTGTGTAAGTGCCAGAAGGAATATTGTGGATAATGTAGTTACCGGACGTATCTGCGGTGGTGCCGGTTTTCAGTTCAGGGATATACACCGAAGCGCCAAATGCTCGTTCGTCGCCTTCAAGCATAATTTTACCTGACAGTGTGTGTTGAGCCAAGGCGGTAAAAGACAGGAAGCTTAGCAAAAGTATGAGTAACTTCATATATACTTCAAATTATTTATTTAACTAGGTCTAGATATAAATTTAGACAAACCTAAAAATAAAACTTGATATATAAAAATATAAAACACCGGTGCGCCGTAAAATTTTGGATCATTGTTTTCTTTACTATCTTGGAATGGTAAATGGATAGTTATTGAAAAAAATGATGTGTTATGTTTAAAAAATTTTTGAAGCCAGCCCATCTGCCGGCTAGTGCTGACTGGGGAGTTCTAATCCTGAGAGTGGGCGTTTCTGTAATGATGCTTACACATGGCTTGCCCAAGTTTAATAAGCTCATCAATGGGGAGCATGGTTTTGCCGATCCCATCGGAATCGGAGAGTTGCCTTCACTGATTCTGGCAGTAAGTGCGGAAGTATTTGGTTCGTTATTTCTCATCCTGGGATTGGCTTCGAGAGCGGTTCTTATACCACTTATTTTCACCATGTGTATTGCATACTTTGTAATTCATGCCAATGATCCGTTCGATGTGAAAGAGCATGCATTACTGTTTTTAGTGCCTTATATCACACTGTTTCTGACAGGGCCAGGGAGAATTTCTTTGGACAAGAAATTATTTTAAGAAGTTGTTCAAACCAGAGGGTTGCTTTTAGGGTATAAATGCCTTCGACAGGCTCAGGCTGACATTGTATGTGCTGTCACGCTGAGCCTGTCGAAGTGTAGTTGAGCATAAATACTTTCACCAGCTCAGGCTGAAGTAGCTTATGCTGTCACACTGAGCTTGTCGAAGTGTTGTCAGGTACCAAAATCTATTGAGACCATTCCGTTGGTTTACGATCCCAGCGGTGGTTTTTCATATTTTCGGCAACTTCATTTGTCAACCTTACCCCATCACTCGCAGCTACATTGGATTTTACGTGAGGCAACTTTCGCATACCCGGAATGGTCGT
>DASYHR010001158.1:0-2202 GCA_035998385.1 Dyadobacter sp.
TATGCACAGGCCGCTGTTCAGTTTGAATTGCTCACGAAAGCACCATTCGCCTATGATCTTGTTCAGAATCTGGATGAGTTGTTTACCAAATCGCCTGTGAAAAATGCGGAAACTGTATTTGATATTCCTCATAAATCCTGGGGCGGATGGGCAGAGGGGAGTCCATATTACATGTTCGGATCTCAGGAAGGTTCGGGGAGCGGGAAAAACACCCTTACGGGGCGTGCGATGGAGTATGGCTGGAATGACTGGCGAAATGTATTTATCTCTGATGCAGCCGTGAAGGCATTCTCTTACAAAGATGAGGCGGGAAAAGATTACGTTGATCCACGGGCTAAAAACACTTTTTATGGAGACAAAACCAGTGGGGGAGATGTTACATTTTGCGATAACTGTACGGGTGGTGCCAAACCTTATCCTTTTGCCGAAAACGGAAACGGATACAGATGGAGAAAATATCAGCCTTATGAATACAAAGAGAAAGCCGAGCTGCCACAGTCGGATATCAACTCCCAGGTGATCCGGTATGCGGATGTGCTGCTGATGTACGCAGAAGCGCAGATCAATTCGGATAAAGTTGCAGAAGCGCTGCCGCTGATCAACAAAGTGCGCACGCGTTCGGGTGCTTTCGCTTACAGTACACTCGGCAGTAAAGAGGAAGCTATGAAAAAGCTGATGCTGGAAAGACAACTTGAATTGACAGGTGAGCAGGTACGCTGGTTTGACCTCGTACGCTGGGGTATCGCCAAGCAGACACTAAATGCAGAAAAAAAGGCTAAATATCCGAATTCGAGCCAACCTTTCTTTCAAGATAAACATGTTTTATTCCCGATTCCTTTGGCAGAAAAAAACACCAATCCGCTGGTTGCAAAGGATATTTCCGGTGACTGGAATTAGGTTGAGATGTTGAATAGTTAAAAATCAGATTTACCTCATTTGAAAGAGTGTAAGTCTGATTTTTTTTGATCGATGTAGTAACCGTGAAAATGATGTGGTTTGAGCTGATGGCATGGGATTTTTCTGAAACATGCAACTCACTTTAAACCAAAGAAAATATGAAAAAGCATCATGAGAACGAAAGACGTAAAATTGATAGTGTAGACGAGGTGTATGATAACGACCGCGACGGGACTTATGCAGAAATGGGTGAGGACGAATCCGGGGCATTACCGAATGATCCTGCTGAAAATGCGAAGAAAACTTCCCCGGAAGAGGATGCAGGTGAACCTGAGAATACGAAATTATCTGCTGGTAATACCAAACCAAAAGGATAATGCCGGCTTATCATGCCTGCCACGAGCGCTGGGATGCCAATAGGCATTTAGCGCTCTTTTTGTTTCCAATGTAGCCCCTATCAGTTATCTTGCTAGGCGAAGTTCACCGTTAACATGCAAATCTGATGAGCAGCTATCTGTCAAGCGTTATCAAGCAGTTCGAATACTACAAAATGTTGGGGGAGAAGTCTTTCGCTCAGCTTTCTGATGATTCACTTTTTCTGCAATTTGGGCAAGATAATAACAGTATCGCGATGATTGTGAAGCATTTGTCGGCTAATATGTTATCGCGGTTCACCGCGTTGATGACTACCGATGGCGAAAAATCCTGGCGCAACCGGGATGCAGAATTTGAGGCCTGGACTCCCACCCGCGCTGAATTTTTGAAGGTATGGAACGATGGCTGGCAGTGCCTTTTCGATACACTGGCAAGTCTGAAGCAGCAGGATCTGGAGACCATAATCTATATCCGCAATGAGGGGCATACTGTCACCGAAGCCATCAATCGTCAGCTATCCCATTACCCATACCACATCGGTCAGATTGTCTACATCGCCAAACTGATCAGCCAGGACAAGTGGGAAAGTTTATCTATCCCAAAAAATAAATCAGTCAGTTATAACCAGCAAAAATTCGAAGCAGATCCGACGGTCAGACATTTTACTGATGAGTGGCTGGGTAAACAAAAGGATAGGGTGAACAAAGAATAATTTATATAAACCGTCAGTGACATATTCGTGCTGCGTTTATCGTAAACAGTATTAAGAGATAGCCTTCAATGAAAAAAATTGATCATCAAGATTTGGGTACTTTGTTGATATAAATTTATCTTTATCGCTGATTACACACAAGGCAAACGTAGATGAGAGAAACGTATAGTGATGAAGAATTGTTGGATCTGATGCGTTTGGGTGAGCAATCTGCATTC
>DASYHR010001163.1:0-4410 GCA_035998385.1 Dyadobacter sp.
TCCCGGTCAACCAGCGCAGTTACCTTGGGAATATTGCATTCGAGAATTTGCTGTTTTTCACTGGCTTTGTAGGCCAGCATGTCAATGCAGGATTGTATAATCTCATTTAATGCAACTTCATTTAAAACGACATCATTTCGCGCAGAGCTGGATTGTAGTATCTGGCTAATCAATGCGTTCGCTCTCTCCCCCGAAGTCCGAATGGCCGCAATCATTTCCTGCTGATCTTCGGTCGGAACTTCATCCCAAAAAACCATTTCTGACGCTGACATGATGGCTGCGATTGGGCTTCTTAAGTCGTGCGCGACGATCTTTAACACCACGCTATTCTCAATTTCCGTTTGTTCCAAAGCATTCACTGTGTCCTGAAGAACAATATTACTTTGTGTGATCGTCTTATTCAGCTCGGTTACAGCCAGCCAATTCCTTCTGCTTTTACTGGCACTGCGCCATATCAGGTAAACAATGATGCTCAACGCAATAGAAATTAAAATAGAAAATGCGAGCACAAGATTTTCTCTGACATCCTTTTCCGCTTCAAGCTCGATCTCACGTTCTCTTTGAATTTGCTGCAACAGCTGCCCGACGTCACTCTTATTTTCGGCATTTTTTCTCAGTTTGTCAACACGGTCACTTTCCATAATGGCGATCATCAATTTGCCTGCATCTTCGAAATTTTGCTGTCCAAACAAAACGGCGGCTTTCAATTTCCGATACTGCCGAAAGTTCGATGCGTTGTAGGAGGTATTGAGCAAAGTTTGCGCAATGTCCAATTGTGGCTGTGCTTTATCATATCGCTTTGTATCCACGTATAATTTCGCCAGGATCAGTCGCGACTCTTGTTCAACTTCCACAGACCAATCTATTTCTTCATCATGTTTCAGACAACGCAGAAGCAGTTTCTCGGCAATCGCTGCCTCACCTTTCAAAGCATAAGCTTCTGCCTGATTACGAAGAATGACAATTTTCGCAAACTTGATGTAGTTCTTTTCCCGTGGGAATTCAACAGCATGAGTATCAATGAAATCTTCAGCCTTTTGTAAATACCGAAGAGCCATGTCTGGTTTATCAAGATACAAATAGGCAAATCCGATATTCCGTAAACTCCCCTGCCTTTCAATGAATTCAAGCTGAAAATTTCCTGATTTCTTGCATTTTGCAAGTTCCTTGTATTCCTGCATCCAATATTGAATTGCCAAATAATAGTTTTCTTCTCTGAATGAGCTATTTGCAATCCGGCTACTGTAGCGCGCGCATTCACAAACCTCGCCCTGTCCGATCAAAAAGGATTTCCCCTGATCATAGTAGCGGTATGCCTGGTAATATTTTTTTTTAAGCAACAGGTCGTCCCCTTTTAACAGCAGCGCCTTGGAATAATCAATCACGTATTCCTTCCTTACTTCCATGGGAGCGAACAGCTGCAACAGGCTGTCAGTATACATCAGGGCATTTTCAGCCAGACTTGAATCCCGGTGACTGAGCACTTTCATAAATTTGTAGTAACTCACACGATCCTGAAAGCTGATATGATGAGATGCAGCCATGAACGAATCAAGCTTTACAATACATTCATGAATACCTATTTTTCTGGAATTACGATCCAGACTATCAATCAATATATCTAGTTGACTCGTCTGATTCGTCTCATGTGTTTTCTGGCATCCCATGATGACGTACATCAAGCATCCAAGTACTAATATAGTCCGGTGTGTGATTGAATACCTGGCAGGGTAAAGTTGTTTCATCATTTGTAAGTTAAATCGGTTTTATCTGAAGACGACCAGATCCTGAAATTTGTATTCTCGTGTTAACTTAGTGATTTACAAGCTTAAGTTTTGCAATCCAGAAGATCGAATATATTCTAACTTACTGAGTATTTAAGTAATTTGTAATCTGTTTATTTCTACGTTAACCTATCAACAAATCTGTGTAGTTTTCAAAACCAAGGAAAAGTACAAGATTTAAAAAGTGAAAATGACGATTTAACACGAACCAGGCATTTGCCGGTATCATTAAAAAAAGTATATTTCATAAATATTATCTAAACACACAATCAATAAAATATGGGCAAGATCACGGTTAAAGACGGTACTGAAATATATTACAAAGATTGGGGAACGGGGCAACCCATTGTTTTCCATCATGGCTGGCCGCTTTCGGGCGACGACTGGGATGCACAAATGATGTTTTTCCTGGACAAGGGTTATAGAGTGATTGCCCACGACCGCAGAGGCCATGGCCGATCAACACAAACTTCGGAAGGGAATGAGATGAATACCTATGCCGCGGACGTTGCCGAACTGGTGGAAGCGTTGGATTTAAAAAATGCCATACATGTAGGACATTCTACCGGAGGTGGTGAAGTAATACGGTACGTAGCCAAACATGGCAAAGGTCGCGTGGCCAAGGCTGTACTCATAAGTGCTGTCACGCCGCTTATGCTTGAAACGGATGACAATCCGGAAGGAGTACCAATGTCGGTTTTCGACGAAATTCGCGAAGGTACTGCCACAAACAGACCTCAGTATTTTAAAGATTTTAACGAAGCTTTCTACGGATATAATCGTGAAGGAGCAAAGGTATCACAGGGAATCAGAGACAACTGGTGGCGCCAGGGCATGTCGGGTGGTATTAAGGCTCATTACGATTGTATCAAGGCATTTTCTGAAACAGATTTCAGTGAAGATCTGAAAGCTGTGGATATCCCTGTATTAATCTTACATGGTGAAGACGACCAAATTGTTCCCTACGAACTCACCGCATTGAAAGCGGCAAAACTTTTGAAAAACGGTAAATTGATTACATATCCTGGTTTCCCTCACGGGATGCCGACTACCGAGGCGGCTACAATTAATAAGGATTTATTAGCCTTCATTCAATCTTAATTTGAAATATTGAACGAAAGTAAAAGAGCTGCTAACTTCCGGTTAGCAGCTCTTTCTTATTATAGTCGGGATGTTCACGCACGAAACCCGTCATTCTATTTTCAGGAATGTGACTCACGCCACTATAATCTTCGAATTACGCTTCCAGTGCGGCTACACCCGGAAGTACTTTACCTTCCATATACTCCAAAAGAGCACCACCACCTGTCGAAACATAACTTACACGATCGCCATAACCTGCGTTGTTGATAGCCGAAGCTGAATCACCACCACCGATCAATGAGAATGCATCGTTCTCTTCCGTCGCAGCCACTACCGACTCAGCAATAGTATTGGTTCCGGTCGCGAAATTAGGGAATTCGAAAACACCCATTGGACCATTCCAAAGTACAGTTTTAGACTTCGCGATAATCTCAGAGAAAATTTTAGCTGTTTCAGGACCAATATCCAATCCTTCCCAACCGTCAGGAATTTCACCGGCATTAACCGTTTTACGTGTTGCATCATTGCTGAAATCGTCAGCGATCACTGTATCAACAGGAAGAACAAGATTTACACCTTTCTCCTTCGCCTTTTTCAACAATTCAAGTGTCAACTCCTGCTTATCAGCTTCCAGAAGCGACTTTCCAATGCTTCCACCTTGTGCCTTCGAGAATGTATACGACATACCTCCACCGATGATCAGGTTATCAACACTGTCAAGCAATCTTTCAATAATCAATATTTTGTCAGAGATTTTCGCTCCTCCCATAATGGCTGTAAAAGGACGCTCAGAATGACCCAAAAGTCTTTCCGCGTTATCCAATTCAGCCTGCATTACATATCCGCAAACTTTATCAGTAAAGAATTTACCAATTACTGCTGTAGAAGCGTGAGCACGGTGGGCGGTTCCGAAAGCATCCATTACCCATACATCACCCAATTTTGCCAATTTACCGGCAAATTCTTCATTTCCTTTTTCCTCTTCCTTATAAAAACGGAGGTTTTCTAAAAGTAATACCTCACCTGGCTGCAATGACTCAGCAAGCTGAGTTGCACTTTCACCAATACAATCGTCGGCAAACTTCACTGTTTTTCCTAAAATCAGAGACAATGGGTTTACAAGATGCTTTAAAGAATATTTTTCAGAAGGGCCATCCTTCGGGCGCCCAAGGTGCGACATCAGGATCACCGCTCCACCTTCATCCAGAATTTTACTGATTGTAGGAATGGTAGCGCGAATACGCGTATCGTCCGTGATCTCAAATTTGTCGTTAAGCGGTACATTGAAGTCTACGCGAACAAGGGCTTTTTTGCCTGAAAAATTGTAAGAATCTAATGTTGTCATGGGCATGTAAAATTGTTTACCA
This sequence comes from Dyadobacter sp., assembly GCA_035998385.1. Classification (GTDB taxonomy): domain Bacteria; phylum Bacteroidota; class Bacteroidia; order Cytophagales; family Spirosomataceae; genus Dyadobacter. The sequence goes on from DASYHR010001163.1 coordinate 4,235, forward strand.
TAGAAAACAAATGTAATCCAATTCTTAATAAAATACTACGTATTGTCAAAATGACAAAATTTACATGGTAATAATACAATTTTTACCAAATATTTTTCAAAATGAATATATAGATAAAATGAGTAATGGATTGCAAATCAGAACAGAAAAGTAAATCTTACAGAATACAAAATTCT
>DASYHR010000053.1:0-6242 GCA_035998385.1 Dyadobacter sp.
CTTCCTTGATTACAAAGGAGGCGATTCTCTGATCATGAACCATGACATTGAAGCAGCCGTGTTGAATACCAACGCCAAAGCGTACGGGGTAGAATTTATGGTCAAAAAAATGACCGGAAAATTGAATGGCTGGCTGGCTTACACTTATGCAAGAACATTGCTACGGGCGGTAGACAGGGACTCTCCTGATGCACCCAATGAAGGTAATTACTACCCGAGCAACTACGACAAACCGCATGATTTCACGATGATCACCAATTATCGTTTATCCCATCGTTTTAGTGTCTCACTGAATTTTACATACAGCACCGGGCGTCCTTATACCCCGCCAATGGGTAAATATTACATTGACGGAGCGCAACGTGTTTTCTACGCAGACCGTAATCAATTCAGAATTCCGGATTATTACCGCGCCGATGTGGGAGTCAACATTGAGGGTAATCACAAAGTCCGGAAGCTGGCGCATAGTTCCTGGACACTTTCAGTATATAACCTTTTAGGAAGAAAAAACCCGACATCAGTTTATTTCCAGACGAGAGACGGGCAGGTGAACGGTTATCAGCTATCAATTTTCGGGCAGCCGATCCCAACCATTACTTATAATTTCAGATTTTAAGTTTCAACATATGAAATACAGAATTTTTAAATTGATCCTTATCCTGCTGATTGTGTCGCTATATGCATGTATTGAAGAATTCTCTCCGCCCGAGATGAATTCAGACGAGCGATACCTGGTTGTGGATGGCTTCCTGAATGCAGGTAACGAGGAAAGCCGGATTGAGCTGCGGTTATCTCAGAATACAAATGATAATTCGTCGCCTTTAACGGAGACGGGAGCGACCATTATCGTGGAGGAAGAGTCGGGTAGCAGCTACACTTTTGCCGAGATTTCTGACGGAGTATACACACTGCCTCCGATTACCGTAAATCCTTCGGGCAGGTATAGGCTTAATATTACCAGAAGATCGGGTCAGAAATATTTATCAGAATTTGTAACCGTGAGTCAGACGCCACCGATCGACAGTATCAATTACCGCTATGATGCCGGACGCGATGCCATGGTGATTCAAACCAATACGCAGGATCCGGCCGGAAAAACCAGATTCTATCGCTGGAAATTTGAAGAAACTTACCAGTACCGTTCTGCTTACTATTCGTCGCTGATTTACAATGCCCAAACCAATAAAATTGATTTCCGGAGAGAGGATATCAATTTGTGTTGGGGGACAAAGAAATCAACCGGAATCATTCTGGGCTCCACGATCAAACTCAGCTCGGACATCATAAAGGATCTGCCGATCAATATTGTTCCCATCAGTACCAACAAGTTTCTGATCAAATACAGCATCCTTGTCAAACAATATGGGTTAACACAGGAAGAGTTTGAGTACTGGACGAGCTTATCGAAATCTACGCAGGGAACAGGGAGCCTTTTTGATCCTCAACCCTCACAGGTAACAGGGAATATCAAAAACGTGGCCAATAACAAAGAACTCGTATTTGGTTATTTCAGTGCCGCCAAGGAAGAGTCCAGGCGCATATTCATGGCGCCCGGGCGAGGACAGTACCCCAGATGCGACCCACCTGATACGCTTTCAGTGGCCGAGTTTATGATCAATCCTTCAGCGTTTTCCTACTTGTTGCATTATCATGGGGACCGTTCCGATTCCCTGATACTGTCGTCGTATGGATGTGTAGATTGTCGCGCACAGGGCGGTACTACTGTGAAACCATCATTTTGGGAAGATTAAAATCTTTTATTCAGCTTGAGATATGAGATATTTTATAAAAGGATTCATTTGTTTTTACGCCGTACTCGTGTCTCTTGTCACGCATGCGCAGGACGATCCCATGGCAAGATCGATCAGAGATCGTTTCAATCTATATGCCGGCGCGGCACTGCTGGAAAAAATGTATGTGCATCTGGATCGCCCGTTTTATCTGGTGGGTGAAACGATCTGGTTTAAGGCTTACAATATGGACGGTTCGCGGAACCGTTTTCTGGATCTGAGTAAAGTGGCTTATCTGGAGGTGCTGGACAAAGACAATAATGCTGTGATTCAAACCAAATTTTCACTTGCCGGTGGGAAAGGAAATGGCTCGGTGGCTATTCCGACAGCCGTTTTGAGCGGGAATTACAAAGTGCGTTGCTACACCAACTGGATGAAGAATTTTAATCCGGATTATTTTTTTGAAACCAATATATCTGTCGTTAATCCTTTTATCAAATTTGACCCTGATCCTGATGCGGAAAAGGAATTAAGTTACGATGTGCAATTTTTTCCGGAAGGAGGATATCTGGTAAAGAATGTTGAAAGTAAAGTTGCTTTCCGGGCAATCGGAGTCGATGGTAAAGGGATTGATTTTAAAGGTGTGATCGTAAATCAGCAACAGGATACTGTAGCGCGCTTTAGCCCTTCCCGGTTCGGAATCGGTAGTTTTAACTGGAAACCTGCCGATGCAGAGGTATATCAGGCAATTTTGACAGACGACAAGGGAAAGCAATTTAAATCTTCGCTTCCGCAGGTAATGGAGCAGGGATATGTGATGCAGGTTACCGATGCGGGCCAGGGAAATATAAAAGTTGCAGTGTTTCGGGGAGGTTTGGAAGGAGGCAGCATGTACTTGCTGGCGCATACCCGGCAGCTCAATCCATTTGCTGAAAGATTGGAATTTAATGGTAATAAGGCTGAAATTATCTTAAGCAGTGCAAAGCTCGGTGAAGGCGTTTCACACCTGACAATATTGAACGACAGGCAAAAGCCGGTATGTGAGCGTTTGTATTTCAAACGTCCGGCAAAACAGCTTGATCTCGAAACCAGGGTAGGGAAGCAGGAATTTGTGACAAGGGAAAAAGTGACGCTGAATGTGGATGGCCCGGAAAAGAGCAATTTGTCGGTTGCTGTTTTCCTGACTGACAGTATATCAACATCTCAACAAGCTGATATTAGAAGTTATATGTACCTGACTTCGGATTTAAGGGGTCAGGTTGAAAATCCTGCTTATTATTTTCAGGAAGTTACTCCGCAAAAAAATATGGAGCTGGATAATGTGATGATTTCGCATGGATGGAGACGCTTCAAGTGGGCAGACGTATTCGGAGCGTCCGTTCCCAAACATGAGTTTATTCCGGAGTTTGACGGACATTTCGTACATGCAAAGGTGATGAATGCAGCAGATAATTCGCCTGCTCCCGGTGTTGAAACATTTCTGGCACCGCTGGATTTTCCGGCCATTATATATGCGAATATCAGCAACAAAGAAGGGGAAGCCACTTTTGAGTTGAAACATTTCCGCGGGACAAAAGAAGTGACGCTGCAAACAAATCTTCTCAAAGATTCAACTTATAAGTTTGAAATTATAAGCCCTTTCGCAAAAGGTTTTTCGGAGCAGGTTTTGCCATCGTTTCAGTTTGATAAAACCAGGGAAAATGAATTACTGACCCGCAGCATGAACATGCAGATTGGTAACGCTTATGCGCCGAGGGTGTTTGCTGAAAAGAAAGCAGCGCTTACCGATTCGCTTACCTTTTTTGGTCTGCCGGATGAGAAGTATTTCCTCGACGATTACACACGCTTTCCCACTATGGAAGAGGTGTTACGGGAATATGTACGTGGGGTAATGGTGAGGAGGAGAAACAAAAGTTTCCATTTCAGAATGATTGATAAGCTGATCCCCAATACCTATTACCGGACTGATCCGCTGGTAGTGCTGGATGGTATTCCTATTTTCAATATTGATAAATTCATGGAAGTGGATCCGTTGAAAATCAAAAAGATAGAGCTGATGAGTTCCAGGTATTTGCTGGGGATGATTCAGTTTACCGGCATTGTCAGTTTTTCAACATACAAAAATGATATGGCTGGTTTCGAACTGGATCCGAAAGTACTGGTAACTCCTTATGATGGGGTGCAGGCGGAAAGGGAATTTTACGCTCCGAAATATGATAATCAGTCTTCCCTCAGCAGCAGAATGCCGGACTTCAGAAACTTGCTATATTGGTCGCCAAACGTCACAACAGATGAAAGTGGCAAAGCGCAGATCCAGTTTTTTACTTCGGATCAGACCGGTAAATACCAGGTTGTGGTGCAGGGGATCACTGACAATGGGGTGGCAGGAAGCGGAACTGCTTCCTTTAGTATCGGAAAAAGGACGCTGTAATACGCGCCCGGCCCGATTTGTAATCGGGTCGCATCTCGTTTAGCATTTTAACGCGCTGAATTTACACGTTTTGTAATGCATTCGAATTACGCGTTGCAAAGTCTAAGCAAAGCAACTCCGATTGCAAATCGGGGTCGCTTTGCTTAAATATAAAATTCAGAAGTATGTTTGATTTCTTTCAATACGAAAGTACTGTTGAGCACGCCGATGTTGTCAATCTTTGACAACTTGTACTTCACAAAGTCATGGTATTCGTCCAGGCTGCCAACATTGATTTTCAAAAGAAAATCCACCTGACCCGCCATGTGGTAGCATTCCTGCACTTCTTCCAGATTCTGAATTTCCTGTTCAAACTTTTCAATAAACGCTTCATTATGGTAGCGCATGGATACCTGGCAAATGGTCGTCACAGATCGGTTAATCAGCTTTTTATCCAGTATAGCCACGTATTGTTTGATATATCCCATACTTTCCAACCTTCTCACGCGCTCATAAACCGGCGAAACAGTCAGGTTTAGGATAGTGGCTATTTCCTTCGTCGTTTTCTTGGCATCCTTCTGTAAAATGCGCAGAATTTTGGTATCGATTTTGTCCAGCTGCTCCATTTGGAATAATATTTACTGCAATTAAAGATAGAATTGTTACGGAGAAAGCGGTAATTCCTGCAAATCGGTCATAGTGCAGGAAGATTTACGGCTAATGAGGTTGAATATTGAAAATAATATTTGAAAAGGCAAAATTGCAAGTGATTTATGCTTTTAACAAATGATCGGTATGACAAAATCAGAACGTATTTTGGTAATTGGTTCCAACGGACAGATCGGATCGGTACTGGTGGAATACTTGCGTGGAATTTATGGGGAGAATGGGGTGATAGCTTCGGATTTGCGCGAGCCGGAAATGAAGCAGGATTACTTCGAAAAACTTGATGCGTCAGACGCTTTCGCATTGGCGGGTATTGTCAAAAAGCATGGCGTTACTCAGATATATCATCTTGCGGCAATTTTGTCGGCGAGAGGAGAACAAGATCCGCTGAATACGTGGCAGATCAATATGCAAACGTACTTTAACGTACTGGAGGCGGCACGCGAACATGGTGTGAAGAAGATTTTTTACCCTAGTTCGATTGCGGTTTTTGGTGAAAATGTAGATGTGACAGCCGAACAGTTTTCTTATCTCGATCCTGCGACGGTATATGGTATCAGCAAGGCAGCCGGAGAGAACTGGTCAAATTATTATTTCAAACGTTATGGGCTGGATATCCGCTCTTTGCGTTACCCCGGTATTATCAGCTACCAGTCTATGCCTGGCGGTGGTACCACCGACTATGCTGTAGATATCTATCATAAGGCAGTGAAAGGAGAGCATTTTGAATGTTTTCTGAAAGAGGATACAACGCTACCCATGATTTACATGAGTGACGCAATGGATGCTACGGTAAGATTGATGGAAGCTTCCGCAGATCAGATAAAGGTGCGTACAGGTTATAATCTGGCAGGAATGAGCTTTTCTCCAAAGGAAATTGCAGCAAGTATTACGAAGGTTATCCCGGATTTTACAATCAGCTATAAACCTGATTTTCGCCAGCAGATTGCCGAATCATGGCCACAGCATATTGACGACTCCGTTGCGCGCAGGGATTGGGGATGGAGGCCTGCCTACAATCTCAATAAAATGACAGCGGAAATGATTGCTGAATTGCAGAAAAAATACAAGACCGCGAAAGTCTGACACAAATCACAAACTAATTAAACTTCAAAATTATGTACGGAGATATTCAGCAGGAACTTCAGAAAGAGCTGGAAGCCATTAAGGAAGCCGGGCTTTACAAGAAGGAACGCATCATCACAACACCTCAGTCGGCTCAAATCGCGACCGACAACGGTAAGGAAGTACTGAATTTTTGCGCAAATAATTACCTCGGTCTTTCTTCTCATCCTGACGTAATCAAAGCCGGAATCGAAGCGATTCAAACGCATGGATTCGGGATGTCTTCTGTTCGTTACATTTGTGGGACGCAGGACATTCACAAGGAGCTGGAGCGTAAGACTGCCGAGTTCTTGGGAACAGAAGATTGCATC
>DASYHR010000174.1:0-1552 GCA_035998385.1 Dyadobacter sp.
CCGTCAAAGTCAGGTGCTATCTCTCCGCTTGCAACAGGTCCGCACATGGTGATTGACATCTGTGTCGCGGATTTTTCTGTCTTGGCCATTTTGTCGGAAAACAAAAAAATCCCGGAAGTGGTAAAGCCGATTGTTGCCGTGAGTAAGATATATTTCATAACGAAGTGACTTCAGAGTTGAATCGAATAATGGTGGTGAACAGAGATGAGATTTCAATTTAACAATTGATGCCTTCAAATCACATCCATTAGAACTTTATTTGCCAATATCGAACCCGAATCATGGTGTCGTCACTAATTTATGATTGAATCTTACCAAATTTATTACGTTTTTTAAGTCTCTGTAGGGTACCTCTCCATTTAATGCCATGACTTATATCAAAATCATTTTCGTACTAATTATTGCATTGCTGGACCGTTGCGGGATTATCCGCAGACCTACACCGGTACCAGAAAGTAATCAGGAATCCGTTTATCAGAAGCAGGAAATTAAACCTGAAGGTACATGGAGGCTCAATGACTTAGGTATTGATTCAGCCTACATCGAAACACAGAGCGAAGCGACATTGTATTCCTTCTTCCCGGACAGTACATTCTCGGAGGTCAAAAGCACCGGGGAATTCAAGTCTGGTAACTGGAAATATCTGGCTGCAGACAGCAGCTTGAGTATAACGAGAGGAAAAATAACTTCAACATATCGAATCTATACTGGTCTGGATGGTGACGGTGTAAAAGAGCTTACGCTACTGACCGCTAATAACGACACTCTGGAATTCGGTGCTTTTGGAAAAAAACTGGAGGCTTACACAGAAGATCCGTTTTATCCGGCCAATAATAGATGGAGAGCAAGACCCACTTCTTCCGAAGACAAACAACAAATACTGACACGCCTGCGTGGATACCTTTTGCACAGCGCTTATTTGCTGAAAGCGGCTGAGACTCGCAAACAATCTATTATCTCCTGGGAGTTTTCAAAAGGTATACTCAAAATATACCGGGGCGGTATTGGCGTGGTAAAAAAGGACGCCGTGCCGAAGGAATGGATAAGCTATTTCCATTCAGAAGAAGAAGCTCTCTTCGCACACGAGATTCTGGAAGACTTCTTTATAACTACGACATACAAAGGTGAAGCTTCCGGAAACTGGGTAAAGGACGACTACGAAATATTGCTTAGTACCTACGAACGCCTGAAAACCAGAAACCTGGCCTCTCTAAAACTAACCACAAAAAAAGAGAGCAGATAAATATCTGCTCTCTTTAACCAATCTCATTCTCAATCCAAAACCCCGCCTAAACAGGGGTTTAATTTCTTACTTCGTAGTGTTACCTTTTAGATTAAGTTCTACGATAGCTGCTTTTTGACCTGCATTGTATTTGTTGATCTCAATTGTGTTTTTTGCAACCTGTGGAGCAGGCGTTTCAATAGCTGGCACGTTTGCCGGCAATGTATTTACTGCAACCACATTTTTAATTTTTTCATCAACAGAGTTTGCGTTAGCAAAGGTAACTACTGTCATTGCCATCAAGGCAGCCGCGAATATATTTTTTGTATT
>DASYHR010000180.1:0-3004 GCA_035998385.1 Dyadobacter sp.
CTTCGTACCCGTATTAGAAAATTAACTCCTGTTATGCTGGCTGTGGCTGGAATCTGGCTCGTGGCGCGTGGTGTACTGATTCAATATCCTTCCTCATTAAATGAGTCATCTTCAAAGATTACAATCTGTCATGGCAAATAAAAAATACTCATCCGACTAATTACAAATCAATACCTTACCGCCATAATAAGACCTATCTCCTGAACTTCAGGGGTAGGTCTTTCTGCTTTTACTAACTCACCAATTACCAGTTGATATACCCACAACAGTAAGTTTTTCAGATGACGAACATCATGTTTTCCGGTTTGGCACATTGCTAGTTTTGATCTTTATAAACATACATCAAAACAACTTTTCTTATGGATAAGGATTTGCTGTTCAAATATAACACGCCGGGTCCACGCTACACCAGCTATCCCACGGTTCCATACTGGCAAAAAACACCACCGACGCAATCCAGCTGGAGAAACCTGGTGAAAAATGCCTTTTCTATTTCCAACCAGAAAGAAGGGATCAGCCTGTATGTTCACCTGCCCTTCTGCGAAAGTCTGTGTACTTATTGCGGATGCAACACGCGTATTACGATCAACCATGCCGTTGAAACCAAATATATCAATGCTGTTCTGAAAGAGTGGAGCATCTATTTTTCCATTTTCGGAAACGAAAAACCTGTGATCCGGGAAATACATCTGGGTGGCGGAACGCCTACTTTTTTCAGTCCCGAGAATTTACAGCGGCTGATCAGGGGTTTAACTGAAAAAGCAGAGATTCATCCCAAAGCGCAATTCGGATTTGAAGCGCATCCGGGCAATACGACCGATGAACATCTTCTGGCACTTTACGAAGTAGGTTTCCGCAGAATCAGTATTGGTGTGCAGGATTTCAACCCCATCGTACTAGCGATTATCAACCGCCATCAAACTTACGAACAGGTTGCACACCTTACCCACAAAGCACGCGAGATCGGTTACACTTCGGTCAACTATGACATTGTATATGGCCTTCCGCAGCAAAAAACCTGTTACATGATGGAAACCATGTTTAAGGTGATCAAACTGAAACCGGACCGTATCGCATTTTACAGTTATGCGCATGTTCCCTGGATCAAACCTGGTCAGAGAAGTTACACGGAACTGGACTTGCCGGATGCGGATAAAAAAATGGCAATTTATGAAACCGGTAGAAATGCCCTTGAACTGGCGGGTTACCAGGATATAGGGATGGATCATTTCGCATTGGAAACAGACGAACTATATATCGCTCAGACCGAAAAACGGCTGCACCGCAACTTCATGGGCTACACCGACACCCGTACGCGGTTGTTGATCGGGCTTGGAGCTTCTTCTATCAGCGATACCTGGGACGGATATATTCAGAACGAAAAAAGTGTTGAAGACTATTACAAAAGAATTGCAACCGGCGAGCTTCCCATTTTAAAAGGACATGAATTGACCCGGGATGACCAGGTGCTTCGTCGCCATATTCTGAATCTGATGACGAATTTTGAAACTTCATGGAGACAACCGGAAGAGGTTTGTGACGAGGTATATAAAGCCATAGAACGACTTGCCGAAATGGAAATGGATGAGCTGATCAGCATTGAACCTTACCACCTGCGCATTACCGACGCCGGTAAAGCTTTTGTCAGAAATGTATGTATGGCATTTGACGCGCGGCTTTGGGAAGATGTACCTCAATCGGCGTTGTTCAGCCAAACAGTATGATCAGCAAGCCCCTGAATACCGGGTTTTGATCAAAACAATGTCTGACATTTATTAACCTTTAAGCACCAATAAGTTACCATAGGTGCCGATTTTCAAAACGCACACGAGCCTTGTTACCTTCAACTATCTCCTGTACCTTGTATGTTTGATCATGATATTTTAATTCATACAAAGGTGATGACACGCCATATAGAGATGCTCGATGCCCTATTTAAACATGCAACTGAAGGAATTGTAGTAGTTAACAAAGCGGGTGAGATTGTAATGCTCAACCCCAAGGCAAGGGATCTGTTCGGGTATAGCGACATCGAGTTGGTGGGTAAAAAAATTGAAACACTTATCCCGCACAGGTTTGCCAAAAACCACGTCGACTATCGGGACGGATACCTGGAGGCACCCAAGGCCAGAGGCATGGGCCATGCCATGGACCTGTACGCGCGGCGGCACGATGGTTCTGAATTTCCGGTAGAGGTTAGTTTGAGTCCTTTTAAGACGAGTGACGGCGAGTTTGTAGTGAGTTTCGTCATTGATATTACGGAACGGAAGAAACAGGAGAATCGCATTATTGAAGCTAATCTTGAAATTCAAAAACTGAATGCGGAATTGGAAGAGCGTGTAAATCAGCGTACAAAAGAACTAGCTACAGCTGTGCGCAAAGTGGAGGATTCGCAGGAAGAGGTGATACGCGCTTTGAAAAAAGAACGCGAACTGAACAATATGAAAAGCCAGTTCGTCACCATCGCGTCTCATGAATTCAGAACACCGCTTGCAACCATCTTGTCATCGGCCTCATTGATCGGCAGATATGCAAAAACAGAGGATGAGGAAAAGCGCCAAAAGCACGTGCTGCGAATCAAATCGGCGGTAACCAATCTCACAGAAATTCTCAACGATTTCCTGTCAATCGGCAAACTGGAGGAGGGACGGGTACAGAGCATTCCTGTATCGATGAATCTGGAGGAGTTTAGTATGGGCTTGATCGAAGAAATCAAAGGCCTCTGCAAAGACGGTCAGCAGATCAGATTCGGGTATGAGGGTATGCAGGAAGTATGGCTCGATAAACAGTTACTGCGTAACGTTCTTTTCAACCTGATTTCCAATGCCATCAAATATTCGGACGCAGGCAAATCCATTCATTTCAGCATAATTGCGGATGAAAACATTGTGAATATTGTGATACGCGATGAGGGAATTGGCATACCTGAAGCTGATCAGGCGCATATTTTCGAGCGCTTTTTCCGGGCACACAATGCAGGAAACGCACAGGGTACCGGTTTGGG
>DASYHR010000195.1:0-3145 GCA_035998385.1 Dyadobacter sp.
AACTTTTGTTGTCGGCTAGTCCAATCCACATCTTTATAGTGACAGATTAAGGATCTCACCATCCTGTGGAATGATCAATTTTGCTTTTTCAATGTTATTTTCTTTCGCTTTCTGACTTAGCTTAACCCTGCTTGTACGGCAGTGGTCGAGTGCATCCATATGAACAGCAATGACCTTGGCTTTTCCACTTTCCTTTATGAGTGCTATAGTTTGAACTTCATCCATTAAGATTGGATTTGCTTCAAATCCAGGAATAACCGCGCCTCCGGAATTCACAACAATGTAATCAGGTTTGAAATTCTTAATATTATTACTGATATCTTGTGTCAGTATCCCATCCCCAACGATGTAAATTGTAGGCTGATTTACAGCCATTAATAAAAAACCAGAAGTCTTACCCATCATTTCAAGTGCCTTACCGCTTCCGTGCTCTGCATCTACCCTTTGAATGGTAATACCATTCAATTCGGTCTTATTGTCTAAAACCGTAGCCTTTGTGAATCCTTCCTTTGTGAAAAACTCCTTGTCGGCAGGCTGATTGAGCAGCTGTACAGACTTGACCAGTGCATTGCTGGCAGCCGGATCAAAATGGTCAGGATGTGTATGTGTTACCAATACCATGTCCACATTATCCACGATCTCTTTGACAGGCATTTTTAATTCGACTGTTGGATTTTTTTCAATCCCGGCAAAAGACTGTAATGCTCCCTTGGAAGACAACATAGGATCAACCAAAATCTTCTTGCCCGCATATTCAATGACTAATGTAGCGTTTCTGATTAATTGAAGAGTCGGTTTTTTGTTTGTTTGGGGCTGTGCAAACGAATTGATCGATACAAGCAATGCAGCAACTAGGAGTACTTTTTTCATGATGATAGCTATTTTGTGATGGTTCACATTCCTATACTAGAAAGAACCTGAACTTGCTACAAAGGTCGGATCGGACATGTGGTGATCTACTATCAAAAGGCAACTGGTTCCTACCATTTTGATAATTCAGCCCAAGTTGACTTACTTACAACATTATTGGTTGACTTGATGGCATCTTGAATATTCACTGCCAAACTTTGTATTTTGAATTAAAAAGGGGACTATGATTATGCGGACAATAAACTTTAACAAGACGGAATGCGGGGTTGATTTCCTTCTGAATGTATTGCCTGGCGATCAGGTTAAAGAATCCTATATCAAGTCCGACTTTTACAATACCGACTACTTTGAAATCATCTTCTTTAAGAAAGTGAAAGGAAGTGTCGTATTAAACAATCAAAAATTAGATCTCAGTGATAATTCAGTTGTATTCATATCTGCATTCCAGAAACGGCAGTGGGATTTAAGTGGCCAGCATACGGAGTTTACATCGCTTGTCTTTCAGGAAGATTTTCTTAACGAGTTTTTTGCCGACAAGCTCTTTACCTACCGTCTCCTATATTTTTATCAGCTTCAACATCCTTTAAAAATGGCGGTGACAAGCCAGCAGATGTCAAAATCGTGTAACATTTTGACTGAAATAAAGACCGAGCTGGTATCGGTCAGGCCTGATAGTGCCCACATCATCAGATCGCAATTGTATTACTTATTACAAACATTAAACCGACAATATTCCAGCCAGAATAACCTGGCGCTCAGCGATGCGGGTACTAACTATGCATACCAGTTCAAAAAGCTACTGGAAATACATATCCGTCAAAAACAACGTATCAATGACTATACAGAAATACTAGGCATAAGCAGAATATCCCTCAATAAGGGTGTAAAAGCAGCATTTAATGTTACTGCTACACAACTTATTAAGCGCCGATTGCTTTCCGAGATACAATCACAGCTGATTTATACTGACAAAACAACCAGCGAAATAGCCTTTGAGTTTGGCTTTTCAGAACCTAACCATTTGATGCGCTTTTTTAAGACACTTACCAATGAAACCATTTCTGAGTTTTTAAGCAATCACCCTCGAAACATGAAAGCAGTGATAGATAAGTAATCTACATAATAGCTTAAAGGGAGCTTTCCAGCAGCTCACGAAAATCCTTCTCTTCCATCATCCCATTTTTTCGTTTGACGAGTTTGCCATGTTTGTAAAGAAGGAATGCAGGGATTTCATCAATTCCCAATTCTTTTGCCAGCGCTTTATTTGCGTCGTAATCAATAGTTTCTATTTTTGCTTTACCCTGATATTCCTCTTTTAGTTTGGTCACAGTTGGGAGCATTTTAATGCAAGGGGCACACCACTTTGCGTAAAAATCAATGAGCAATACGCTGGAAGAAGCCGTTATTTTATTCAAATCAGCCATAGTCATACCTTTTGCGCTTTTGCTTTCAGCACCTTCTACTGGTTTTCCGGAAGACGACCATTTTAAATAACCACCTTTCAATTCGTAAACCTGGCTGAACCCATTTTCTACGAGTGCTTTTGAAGCTAATGCGCTACGGCCACCAGATAAACAGTATACAAAGACCGGTTTATTTTTATCCAACCCCTTTATTTCTTCTTTAAAATCGGGCGACTTGTAGTCCAGATTTTTTGAGCTTTTTAAGTGCCCATCCTTAAACTCCGCAGGAGTACGGACATCAATTATTTGAACTTGCTTGGAGTCGGAAACTTTACTTTCAAATTCATCAGCAAGCAGCTGTGTCTGCGCTTTTACGCTCAATGCAGATAGCATCAGACTGATTATTGCAATACAGGGGATTTTAATGGAGATCATATTAATAGATAGTTGATAATTAGATGTTTTCAGTTTAGTAAGAGAAGGTAACAGCTAGAACAGTAAGTTTAGCGGGTTAGCCCAGGAGCTGCACGAACCCAAACAGCATCATACGAGGTTTTCCAGACCAAATTCTACCAGCTTATTGATGATCGGCAGTGTCTTTAAGCCAAGGTCAGTCAACCTGTATTCTACTCTGGGAGGAATCTCAGGAAACGATTTCTTACTAACCAATTTATTCTCAACAAGCATATTCAATTCCTGTATCAACATTTTTTCGCTGATGCTGGGAATCGCCCTTTTCAGTTCACCATAACGCATCACATCGTCATTGATCTGAAATATGATCATCAGTGTCCATTTGCCTCCAAGAATCTTTAATGATGCTTTTACCGGGCAACTATCATCGCATGGCAAAATTTGTTTTTCTTTTTTAT
>DASYHR010000220.1:0-5082 GCA_035998385.1 Dyadobacter sp.
GCAAACTCGACGATCAGAATGGCGTTTTTGGCAAGTAGACCGACAAGCATAATGAGCCCGACCTGCACGTAGATATTGTTGTCCAGACCGATTCCTTTGATACCAGCGAATGCTCCTAAAATACCCGTAGGAATAGACAACAGTACTGCTAGTGGCAACAAATAGCTTTCATACTGTGCTGCCAAAAGGAAGTAAACAAACAATAAACATAGTGCAAGTATCACCATCGTCTGGCTTCCTGCTGACTTCTCCTCTAAACTTAATCCGCTCCATTCAAATCCATAATCTGCAGGAAGCTTGTTCAAAACATTGTTTTCAATATTGTCCATAATGTCTCCGCTACTTGCGCCTGGCAATGGCATCACATTGATCGTCAGAGCGTTGAAAAGGTTGTGTCTGTTCATTGCTTCCGGGCCGTAAACTTTGTGAAGTTTGATCAGTCCGGTTACTGGTACCATTTGATTCTGGTCATTTCTCACGAATATCTCATTAAACGCAGTTTCATCGGTACGGAAAACACCATCAGCCTTTACACTCACACGGTAGAACTTCCCGAACCGGATGAAGTTAAGTGTTTGATCTCCGGCAAAATACGTTTGTACGGTCTGCATCATACTTGTTACATCTATACCCATCTGACTTGCCTTGTCTTCGTCCACTTCTACTTCCAGCTGTGGGAAGTCTGCGCGGAAGGTTGTGTATGCATACTGAACGCCCGGCTGCTGCATAATCTGGCCCATGACTTTGTCAGCCATCGCTTTCAAGACAGCGGGCTCTTTTCCGGTTTTGTCCTGAAGTACAATCTCAGCTCCGTTGGCTACACCATAACCTTCAACCGGCGGCATACGTAATACCATTATTGAGCCCTCCTTGATGGTTGCCAACTTTGCTGAAAGATTAGCCAAAACTTCATCAATGTCCTGAACAGCACCGCGATCTTTTTTGTCTTTCAGTTTAATAAAACCCAGACCATAAGCGGGACTTGAGCTGTTAGATAAGATATTGTATCCTGTAATATTAGATACCAGTTTGACAGCCGGATTATCGCTGATGATCTTATCAATTCTTTCTGCCACTTCTGTGGTACGGTCCAGCGCCGTTCCCGGCGGCATACTCAAACTGAAAATCATAAAGTTATCATCTTCCATCGGCACAAAACTTTTCGGCGTACTTACCATCAGCCATATAGCCACACCAGTAATGATTGCTACAAAACCCGTAGCCAGCCATATTCTGGCAATCAGGAAACGAAGCCCCTTCACATATCGACCGGTGAGATTGTCGAATCCGGCATTGAAAGCTGTGAAAAAGCGCTTGCCAAATCCTTTTTCCTGTTTTTCTTCGCCATGATTATTTTTAAGCAAAAGCGCACATAGGGCGGGCGTGAGCGTCAAGGCGTTCACAGCAGAGATAATGATCGCAATGGCTAGTGTGTAGGCGAATTGTTTGTAAAAAATCCCGGATGATCCGGTCATGAAACCAATTGGAATAAACACTGCTGACATCACAAGCGTTATCGAAATAACTGCTCCGGTGATCTCACCCATGGCACTGTGTGTGGCTTCCTTGCCAGACATAAGCGAACCTTCCATTTTACTATGCACAGCTTCCACGACAACAATTGCGTCATCCACAACAATCCCAATCGCAAGAACAAGAGCGAATAGTGTGAGGACGTTGATGGTAAAACCAAATACCAGCAGGAAGAAAAAAGTACCGATAATCGCCACCGGAACCGCAATAGCCGGGATGATGGTTGAACGAAAATCCTGCAGGAACAGAAACACGACAATGAACACGAGGATAAATGCCTCAATCAAAGTTGATTTTACCTGTCCGGTAGCTTCATCCAGTCGCTCTTTGGTACTCATTACGCTACTGTATTTTACGCCGGGAGGGAAAGTTTTTGATGCTTTCTCCAGCTCCGCATTTACAGCCACTTCAATGGCGTTGGCATTAGAACCCGTGGTTTGCATAATGGCCACCGTCACTGCATTTTTACCATTACTAAGTGTATTTCCCGAGTAATTGATTGAACCAAATTCGATACGCGATACATCACGCAGTCTCACAAGCTCTGTACCGTTACGTTTCACGATGATGTTTTCGTATTCCTCGGGTTTGTTCTTCTTACCCTTGTAGCGCATTACATATTCCAACGGCGCATTTGATTCAGAACCCAACTTACCAGGTGCCGATTCAATACTTTGTGTCGCAATGCCCTGTGTTACGTCCGCGGGAATCATCCCGTAGCTCGCCATTTTCTGTGGATTCAGCCATACGCGCATGGAGTAATCTTTCACCCCAAACGCCTGCGTTTGTCCAACTCCCGGAACGCGTTTGATCTGTGGAACAAGATTGATGTTCACATAATTTTGTAAAAACAACTCGTCATACTTTGCATTGTCTTCGGTATACACATCGAAGATCATGATCATGCTGTTCTGTTGCTTGGAGGTGGTTAACCCCATCTGCACTACTTCCTGCGGTAGGATCGGTGTCGCCTGCTGTACTCTGTTTTGTACGTTCACAGCTGCCTGATCAGGATTAACGCCCTGCTTAAAAATAACGGAAATAGAAAACGAACCATCATTACTCGCTGTGGATTTGATATACTGCATGTTCTCCACACCGTTGATCTGTTCTTCCAGAGGTGTAACTACCGAACGTATTACCGACTCACTATTTCCCCCTGGATAGGTGCCGGACACCATCACGGTAGGAGGGGATATATCCGGGAAGCGGGTAACCGGAAGTCGGGTGAGACCGATTATCCCAAGTATTACCAACACGACAGAGATCACCGTAGCCAGTACGGGTCTGTCTATTATCTTTTTTAACATTGCGAATGCGTTCTGAAATCTGAAAAATTATTTGCTGCTCACTTTAGCTGAACCTGTAGCTGCCGGTTCAACCGGTACACCGTCTGCAAGCACATCAATATTGTTAAGTGCAATTTTATCTCCTTTTGTCAAACCAGATTTGACAATGTAGTTTTCGCCGGAGCGACCATCAACTGTAATAGGACGCATGGAAACCTTATTGCTGTCTGCGAGGGCGAAAACAAAAAGTCTGTCCTGAATATCTTTTACACTTGCCATCGGAATTGCCAAACTTTCGGACAGGCGTTTAGTAAGTACAATACGTCCGGAACCACCCGATCTCAAAATTTTATCCGGGTTAGGGAAAACAGCTTTTAAAGAAATAGTTCCGGTTGTACGTTCCACATTTCCACTGGCGATCTCCAGTTTACCTTTATGGCTATACGCTGCGCCATTGGCCATCACAAGATCTACAGTACTGATCTTATCGTCTGTTTTGCGCGCTTCAAGGAACTCAATGAAATCGGCTTCAGACATAGCAAAATACACAAATACGTCATTGATGTCCGACAAAGTCGTCAACGGAATGGCGTCGGCAGGTGTTACCAGGTTTCCCGTTCTATTTGGTATACGACCTATGTATCCGCTTACGGGTGCTTTTATAACCGCGAAAGCCGCATTGATCTGCGAAGATCCCAGACTGGCTTTTGCCTGCGAAACCTGAGCTTTCGCGGATTCGTAGTTTGCTTTTGCCACTTTTATTTGCATATCAGATACTACCTTCGCTTCGACAAGAGGCTCAAGTTTATCGACTTCAAGTTGTGCGGCAACCTGTGAAGCAAGGGCATTTTGTAACGCAGCCTGGCTGTTGTTCACCTGCTCGTTAAATACATCTCCCTTTATTTTAAAAAGAGCTTGTCCTCTCTGTACGTAATCTCCTTCTTCTACGTAAATTTTTTCGAGGTAGCCGGATACCTGACTGCGTATATCTACGTTGACCGATCCCTCAATATTACCTGGGTAGGTAATTTGAATTTCCGAGGATGCCTCATTAACCTGCAGAAAATCTACTTGTGGCTTTTGTGTGTAGCTCATGTCGGCAGGCTGTTCATTGCTTCCACATGAAGAAAATGAAATTACTGCAATCGTCAGAAGCAGACTCTTAACGAAATAGGTTCTGTTAAACATTCTTTGTAGTGATTAAATTATGATACAAAGAATGTGTATTCTGGGCCTGGATCGCAGTTTTTTTGACTGAATCGTCATTAATTGCAACTGAATCGAAGAACGCAGACAACCGAAATGATACGTCTGACCGGGATCGTTTTCATTATAATAATCTAACTCAGAACATAAGTCAAAAGGTCAGTAATCCATCCAGTTTTTCAAGTGAATGGCTTTGTCACGACTTACGATGACCTCCGTTTCGGGACTCCGTTTTAACTCAACTTTAAGCTTGCCGTTGAAGTGGTTATGTATTTGTTTAATGGATTCGTAGTGAATAATAAATTGCCTGTTGGCCCGGAAAAACTGTTTGGAATCCAGCTGCTGTTCCAGTTCTTCGAGTGTCTGCGACAGTATTTCCTCTGTACCATCAATCAGGCTGGCTCGCGTGATTTTCGACTCGGAATAGATGTATTCAATGTCTTTTACCAGTACTGTTTTGAACCCATCGCGGTAAGGCAAAAGAAATCGGGTTCTGTGTTCTTTTCCCAGATACTGAGACAGGAGCCCTTCTATAGATTGAGCCGGAGAAATACCTTGCCTGCTTTCGACCATTTTAAAAGCATTCGCGAGTTCATCAGGTTCTATGGGTTTGAGCAAATAATCAATGCTGTTGAACTTGAAAGCACGAACTGCATATTCATCATAAGCAGTCGTAAAAATGATCATGGATTTGATCTCAATCTTTTCTAATATTTCAAAGCTCAGACCGTCGGCAAGGCGAACATCCATCATCACAAGGTCGGGGTGGGGGTTCGACTCAAGCCAGGCTACGCTCTCACAGACACTCTCGAGTACATCCAGAATGTGGGTTTGTGGATTGATCTCTGTGATCAATCGTTTTAATCGGGAAGCGTTGGGTTTCTCATCTTCTATGATAAGGATTTCTCTGATCATGATTATAAAAGTGGAAGTGTGACCTTGAACAGCACGCCATCCTCTTCAATAACCGGAAGCTGGTCCGAGAGCAGTGCATATCTCAGTTTTATGTTTTTAAGACCAAGACCTGCAGAGAATTTTGCAGAATCTACGCGAT
>DASYHR010000248.1:0-5508 GCA_035998385.1 Dyadobacter sp.
ATCAAATTTGGTAATGTACAGAGGGGTTATCTTGGGATTTTCCTGGATGAACTCGACAGCAAAAAAGCAGAGGAGTACGGAGTGAAAGTAAATGACGGCGTTTATGTTCGTGATTTCACTGAAAACAGTGCCGGTAAAGCAGGTGGTGCAGAAAAAGGGGATGTGATTGTGAAAGTGGATGGTGTGGATATTCACTCTGTTCCTGAATTGCAGCAAGCCATTGGTTTGCGCAAACCTGGTGATAAGGTGAACCTTACTGTAAACCGCGATGGTAAAGAGAAAGATCTGGCGGTAACGCTAAGAAATCGTACCGGTGGCTCAGATATCATCAAGAGAGACGAAAGTGCTGCTGTTATGTCTGCTTTGGGAGCACAGTTCGGCAATCTGACTGATCAGGAAAAAGCCAAACTTGCAAGATACAAAGTGGAAGGTGGCGTGAAGGTACAAGCTGTTGAAGGCGGTAAATTCGGTCGCTCACGGGTGGAGGAGGGTTTTATCATTACGAAGGTCAATGGTAAAGCCGTGAAATCTGTGAAGGAATTTGAAGCAGCCATGGCTGGCAAAGAAGATTCTATGGTGCAGTTCGAAGGGCTTTATCCTGACGCTCCATACGATGTATTCTCATTCGGATTCCGCCTTTAAGATTAAGTTGAGGTTCATAAAAAATCAGGGCCGGTCAGATATTCTGATCGGCCCTGATTTTTGTTATAGCTATCTGAAAATTATAGCATGTATTTAAGTCTTACAACTTCTTTTTCAGCCAGGAATCTCCATTTGCCACGTGGAAGATCTTTTTTGTCTAAACCTGCAAAAACTGTACGATCCAGTTTCTGAACTGCGTAACCCAGGTGCTCGAACATGCGGCGTACGATACGGTTGCGCCCACTGTGAATTTCAAGTCCTACCACCATTGCATCCGGTGTAACCAGGCCTGCTTCATCAGGCCTTATAAATCCGTCTTCAAGAGTTAGTCCGGCCTGTAGTGTTTCAAAATCTTCTGTTGTAATCGGTTTGTCAAGCTCAGCCTGGTATATCTTCCGGATTTCGCTGGACGGGTGGGTCAACTTCTTGGCAAGTTCACCATCATTGGTCATCAGCAGCAAACCTGTCGTGTTTCTGTCAAGCCGTCCTACAGGATATACCCGTTCAAAACATGCGCCTTTGATCAGATCCAGTACAGTCTTTCTTTCTTCCGGATCATCTGTAGTTGTAATGTAGTCCTTTGGCTTATTGATCAGGATATATACAAACTTCTCGGGATTCAATTTCTTTTTACCATATTTTACTTCATCGTCGTTGGAAACTTTATAACCCATTTCAGTTATAATTTTTCCATTCACCGAAATCTGGCCTGACGAAATCAGTGCGTCTGCTTCACGGCGGGAGCAAATACCCGCATTGGCGATATATCTGTTAAGGCGTCTTTCGCTGGATTCTTCTACCTTCTTTCTCGATCCTGATTTTTTATCAAACTGTTCCAATCTGTAATTAGGCGCAGTTTCGAATTTGCCAACCCGGCGGTTAGCAGCTTCTTCAGCAGCCTCTTTTTCAGAAATTACCGGCTCATCTTTTTTTTTAAAAGATGGGTTTTCATTTCTTCCCGCAGATGGTCTTTCGCTTCTGCCTGTATTGCTACGACCTGCGTCTTTTCTGAAACTGCGGAACTCGCTGTCACGCTCATCAAAACCCGGTTTGGCGGATCTGCGATCCTGTGCTTCAACTCTTGGTCTGTATTCGCGCTCAGGTCTTTCTGAAGAACGAGGTCTTTCGCTGCGTTTGTCGCCAAATGCAGGTTTATCAGTGTTATCGCGTTTGAAATCACGGCCTTCTGAAAAGCGTGGTTTATCTGTTCCCTGTTTTGTAAATCTCGGACGTTCTGTTCTTGGTTTATCAAAACCCGGCTTGCTGTTCTGGCTCTGGAAATCGCTGAAACCATCCCCTTTTTCAAATGCACGTGGCCTGAAAGACTTAGGCTTATCGTTAGCAGGAGCGGAACTTGCAGCCCTTAAGCTCGATTTTTTGATAGAAGGCTTGCTGAAGCGGCTTTCGGCTTCAGGCTTGTTTGAAGCACGGCGGAAAGAATTGTTGCTACCGCCACTGGACGAAGCCGAAGATTTCGACCTCGAATTGTTGTTGTTATTATTTCTGTTTCTCATCAGGAATGCAGTATCACTACTGGATTAGATCTCCTCTTTACAAATTCTGTGCGTTATTGATTAATGCTGCCGGCAACCGTTGTTGCCTGAACAAGTACTAAAACGCTCTAACGGACGTATCTGACTATCAGAGTACTAGTTAATAAATTATTTTGGCTGCAAAGATACGATAAAATATTTTCAGTAAATATTTGTGGACAATATTATGTCAAACGTAACATACTAACGTTTATAAATACGATCAGTAGGATGAGAGAATTTTCGTTCTGTGTTATATGTTTTTGAAGCCGGTCAGTGTGATAATTACTGGCTTTGTACTCAAAAACCATTGCTGAAACTGATGGTATAAACCTACACCTTCAACGGTAGAATATGTCTGCAGAAATACAAACCGCTCCGCTTTGGAAGCCGGGCAAGGCGCTTTTAGAGCAGTCGAACCTGAAGAAATACATTGATTGGCTTTTTGTGAAAAAGGGACTTTATTTTCGTTCCTACAAAGAATTATGGGAATGGTCGGTGACAGATCTCGAGGATTTTTGGGAAAGCCTCTGGCATTTCTTCCACATAAAATCACATGAAGTATACCTTGAGGTAATTCAAAAGCCAAAGTCGGGCATGATCGGGACCCGCTGGTTCACACGCTCTAAATTGAATTATGCCGAACATATTTTCAGAAACAGAACCAAAGATCGGCCCGCAATACTTTTTCAAACTGAACAAAAAGAACTGACAGCAATTTCCTGGGAAACTCTGGAAAAGGAAGTGGCCGCCGTATCAACCTGGCTGAGGCAAAGAGGGGTAAGACCCGGCGACCGGGTAGCGGGAGTGCTTCCCAATATACCTCAGTCAGTCGTGGCGTTTCTGGCAACAAATGCTGTCGGAGCGGTATGGTCGTCCTGTTCACCTGATTTTGGGAAATCGGCTATTGTGGATCGTTTCCTGCAAATTGAGCCCAAGGTACTGTTTGTCGCAGACGGCTACTCTTACAATGGCAAAACTTATGATAGCGGTGCTTTGATAGAATCTTTGTCTTCGTCTTTTCCTTCGCTGAAGGACGTTGTTTTGATAGAAAATATGCACACAGGACTTACTCCAGACCGCTTTACTTTGTGGGAAGATATTTTGCACCTTCCCAATCATGGCTTGGACTTTGACCCGGTTTCCTTTGATCACCCGATTTGGATTCTCTATTCATCAGGAACTACGGCGAAGCCGAAGGCGATCACGCATAGTACAGGAGGTTGCCTGATTGAACACATGAAAGCCCTGACACTGCATCAGAATGTCAAACCCGGTGACAGGTATTTCTGGTATTCAACCACGGGTTGGATGATGTGGAATTATGCGCTGGGTTCTCTGCTCTGCGGAGCAACGCTTGTTTTGTATGATGGTGCTCCCGCTTTTCCTTCTTCCCAGACGCTTTGGTCTATGGCCGAAAAAGCGCGTATCACCCATTTTGGAAGCGGCGCCGCTTATTTTTTGGCGTCGATGAAAGCAGGTGTGAGTATTCAGCCCAATAGCCTCCGGCATCTGGAAACGATCGGATCAACTGGTTCGCCCTTACCGCCCGAGGCTTTCAACTGGATTTATTCGCACGTAAAAAAGGATGTCTGGCTTATATCATTAAGCGGAGGTACTGACATTTGCAGTGCATTTGTAGGTGGCTGTCCTATGGAGCCCGTATATGCCGGAGAGATTCAATGCAGGATGCTGGGTGCAAAAGTGGAGGCCTTTGATGCTGCTGGTAATCCGCTGACTGATCAATTGGGTGAAATGGTAATTACACAGCCTATGCCTTCTATGCCCGTGTATTTCTGGGGAGACCAGAATAATGACCGGTATATTGATAGTTATTATGGAATGTTTCCACATGTATGGCGTCATGGTGATTGGATCAAGATAACTGCGCGGCAGTCTGTTGTAATTCACGGAAGGTCGGATGCGACGCTGAACAGAGATGGAGTGAGAATCGGCACAGCTGAAATTTACAGTGCGGTCGAAAGTGTTCCCGGCGTGAAAGACAGTCTGGCCGTGTATCTGGAAAAAGAGAATGGCGGTGGAGTAATTTCTTTGTTTGTTGTGCTTAACTCTGACAGGCAGTTGACCGAAGAATTAAAGTCGGAGATCAAACATATACTTCGCACACAATACAGCCCGAGGCATGTGCCGGATACGATTGAGCAGGTAAAAGATATTCCGTACACGATCAGCGGAAAAAAAATGGAAGCACCCGTGAAGAGAATCCTGATGGGAATGGATCCTGGCAAAGTCGTCAATCCGGATACAATGCGAAATCCGGATTCTTTGAAAGAATTTGCCTGAAAACGGAGAGAGCAGAAATCAAAATGAGTTCGATTGTGTTGAAATCACATATACGTGATTTCAATTGCATTCCGCAATCAAAATTCTTTATTTCACGTTAAATTACATTGACACTGTTATAGTTATCATCCCGATATATCAATCTCAACAATCCCATGAATCAGGATACACCTCAGGCACCCATTCGAAATTCCCGTTCTGTGGTCAGGCTTCCCATTATTATCGGGTTGACGCTCGCCGCAGGAATGCTCATTGGAAGTACATTTTTTAGCGGAGGCAAAAGCCTGACGGATGTAGCCAAGAATTCGGCCAAGTTCAGAGAGGTTTTGATGTATATTGAAAATAACTACGTGGACTCCGTTAACACCCAGGAACTTGTAGATTATTCGATTTCGAAAATGCTCGAAAAGCTTGATCCGCATACCGCCTATTTCAATTCGGAAGAAGCTACGGCTGCCAGGTCTCAACTGGAATCAGGATTTGATGGAATAGGTGTTGAATTTAATATCTATAACGATACAGTATATGTGGTTACGCCACTGAGCGGAGGTCCTTCGGAAGCGGCGGGTATCCAGAGTGGAGACCGTATTCTGACCGTAAACAAGGAAAAATTGTCAGGTCCGGGTGTTACAAACGCACAGGTTTACAAGCTGTTGAGAGGTAAAAGAGGTTCGAAGGTAGATCTGGCTATTGAGCGGGTTGGTTTGAAAGATAAAATGAA
Organism: Dyadobacter sp.; assembly: GCA_035998385.1. GTDB lineage: Bacteria > Bacteroidota > Bacteroidia > Cytophagales > Spirosomataceae > Dyadobacter. The sequence goes on from DASYHR010000248.1 coordinate 5,200, forward strand.
CTTCGCTGTTTTACGTGACCGTATACCCACCTATTCGGTTGACGCTGCCTATATGGTAGATAAGGAAATTGGCTATATCAAAGTAAGCCGTTTCTCTGAAACCACTTTTGACGAATTTAAGTCTGCGCTTGCTACGTTGAAATCTGACGGCCTGAAAAAACTCATACTTGATTTGAGAGGAAATCCGGGTGGGTATATGGAACGTGCTACGAGTATGGCTGACGAATTTATTGCTGGAGATAAACTTTTGGTTTACACCGAAGGGAAAGATAGTCGCTTCGACAGAAAAACACGCTCACATGTACAAGG
>DASYHR010000253.1:0-4119 GCA_035998385.1 Dyadobacter sp.
CACTTTTCTTTTTTAAGATGAATAATGAGTCATTATTAACAAAGGTTCTGAAATCTGTATTCTTCAGGAACGCACAGGGTAAAGCAGGGAAATATGCGGGGAATACATCCAGAATGATGGGCCTGGCTACAGACGTAGTGAAAAAGCTTCAGGTTGTAGGTTTTAGAGAAGGCCTTTCCGAATTTAGTAAAAATGTGCAGCTTCTGATCCGCTTGATCAGGGCCACGGCAAATGGGAGTTACAAAGGATTACCCTGGAAAAGCCTCTTGTCTGTGATCGCAGTACTGCTTTATTTCGTATCTCCGATAGACATCATTCCCGATTTTTTACCCGTCATTGGCATTGCGGATGATGTTGCTCTCGTATTTTGGTTATTCAGGACAATTGCTTCTGATATCGCCAAATTCAGTGAATGGGAGAAACATGAAAAAATAATTAAAATAGGATAAACTACCTTCAAGATTTAGGTCTTAAAAAAAGAATAAGTATTTTTGTAATCATATAAATAGAAAATAGATATGGAATCATTAACTGTGTTGACTATGTTGGGATTGGGAGGTCAGGAGATATTTTTAGTTGCTTTGTTCGTATTGTTATTCTTTGGCGCTAAAAAAATTCCTGAGCTTATGCGAGGATTAGGTCAAGGTATCAACGAGTTCAAAAACGCTACTAAGGACGTTAAAGAGAATATCGAGAAAAGCATGGAAGATCCTAAGTAATCTTCTGTTTCATTCTTATAGTATTGGCAGAGCCGCTAGGTGAAAACTTATTGGCTCTGATTCTTTGTTTATAACCCCACAAAAATAAATACATTGAAAGAGTATCAGACACTGGCGGAAATTCAGGGTGATCTGCGTGAAGGAGTTGTGACTTGCGTGCAGTTGGTAGATCATTATTTAGAGCGGATTTCGTCTCAGTCACATCTGAATGCGTTTGTAGATGTATATGCCGACGAAGCGAAGGATTTCTCAAAAAAGATTGATGAAAAACTTGCCGCAGGAACCGCAGGACGGCTTGCAGGCCTGGTTGTTGGTATCAAAGATGTTTTATCTTATAAGGGTCACGATCTTCAGTCTGCCAGCCAGATACTAAAATCTTACAAAGCTCCTTACACAGCGACAGCTGTACAGCGATTGCTGGATGAGGACGCTATCATTATTGGCCGGCAAAATTGCGATGAATTCGCAATGGGTTCTTCCAACGAAAATTCTTCACTTGGTCCTGTTTTGAATGCAGTGGATAATACCCGTGTGCCAGGTGGCTCATCGGGTGGTTCAGCTGTGGCCGTTCAGGCGGGCCTGTGTCATGCTTCGTTGGGAAGTGATACCGGCGGTTCGGTTCGCCAGCCAGCTGCATTTTGTGGCGTGGTAGGTTTGAAGCCTTCTTATGGACGGGTTTCACGCTGGGGGCTTGTGGCTTATGCCTCCTCTTTTGACTGTATTGGTCCGATTACCAAAAGTGTGGAAGATGCTGCAATTTTGCTTGAATTAATTGCAGGAGCAGATCAATTTGACAGCACGGTTTCTAATAAACCTGTACCTTCTTACAGTGATACCCTTTCCTGGAACGGGAAGGCCCGGATTGGTTATATCAAAGAGTCATTGGAAAGTGAATCCATTGCGCCTTCAATCCGCAAAAGTACCCGTGAATTATTACATAAGCTGAAAGAGGAGGGGCATGATGTGCAACCTGTAGAAATGTCTCTTCTTAAATACCTGCTTCCAACTTATTACATTCTGACTACTGCAGAGGCAAGCTCTAACCTTTCCAGGTTCGACGGCGTGCGGTATGGTCATCGTTCGAAAGATGCGACTGATCTGGAATCCATGTATAAGCTTTCGAGAACGGAAGGTTTTGGTGAAGAGGTCAGGAAGAGAATCCTACTTGGAACTTTTGTTTTGAGTGCAAATTACTATGACGCATACTATACCAAGGCACAACGCGTTAGAAGATTGGTGCAGGAAGAGACTAAATGTTTTTTTGAGCAGTTTGACTTCTTTATTTCTCCCGTGACGCCAACTACGGCATTCAAAATCGGTGAGAAATCAGAAGATCCGATACAGGCATATCTGGCGGATATATTTACAGTACACGCCAATGTGATTGGTTACCCTGCTATATCTATTCCAAATGGGAATGATGAGGAAGGCTTGCCAATCGGAGTTCAGGTAATGGCGGCATCGTTCGAAGAGGAAAAAATGCTTGCTTTTACAACCTACTTATCAGGTATTACAAAAGGAAGTTATTCAGCGGTAAGCGAATAAATTTTTTTGACCTTTGGTAAATGTGAAAGGGATATAGCCCACCACAGGTATTAGTAAAAAACTGTGCCACATTGGTTTTTAATAATTGAGAATAAAAGATTGCAGTAATTAAAAGAGCTGATTCGTCTGATGCAATATGCAAATGACAAGCGGTAAGAGGTTTAGATTGTACATGAACAGACAAAGCCATTGAAAACCGGAAATTGATTAACCTTCAAAAGATTTATTGATGAAGATTTGGAAGAAAGTTTTGTGGCTGGGAGCCATGTGTACGGGATTGTGTAATGTGTCTGATCGTGCTTTTGCGGTACCAATTCCTCAACAAAAGGGGATGGAAGCAGATACTGTGGTAGATGGTGAACAGAATGAGGCTTTATTATCTGAATTACCGGAACTCGAAGAAATTGGCATAAACCCTGCAGTGCCCGAAAAGTTACTGAGGGAGAGATTTGCTAAGTTGGAAAGGTCCATCCCTTTGACCTACCACAAATCTTCGCACGAATTTGTCGAATACTTCATTTACAAAAAGGCTAATTTCACGCGCTCCATGATGGAGAAAATGCCTTTATTTTTTCCCCTTTTCGAGAAAACGCTTCAAAAACACGGTTTGCCTGCTGAGTTGAAATACCTTTCAATGATCGAGTCGGGACTAAATCCAAAAGTGATTTCACATGCGCGGGCTGGGGGGTTATGGCAATTTATGCCGGCTACTGGCAGAGAGTTTGGTCTTTATCAGGATGCCTATATTGATGAGCGCTTCGAACCGGTAAAAGCTACTGAAGCTGCCTGCCGTTATCTGAAACAGCTGCATAATATTTTTGGAGACTGGGAACTTGCGTTAGCTTCTTACAACACAGGTCCTGGCAATATCAAACGTGCCATGCGCAGATCGCGCGGTACCACCTTCTGGACTATATACGGTGCGTTACCCAGGGAAACGAGATCATACGTTCCGCAATATGTCGCGATGAATTACATGATGAACTACGGTAATGACCACGGGATATTTGCTGAAAATCCTGAATATCAAATCCCTAACGATACAATACATGTCAATGGCTACATTGATTTGGTTGCGTTCTGTAACAACAGCGGAATCGAATTTGAAGAACTTTCAAAATTGAATCCATCAATTACAAAGAAAATACTGCCGGACAGAACACGTGATTTCGTGATGCGCGTGCCTAGTGTAAAATATACGTATCTGGTGAGTAACCGGTCTGTGATCATGGACTCGTGTACCAGAAAATTACTGCCCGCAGGAACGATGCTTGCCGTTACCGACAGTACCCGTACAGACTCTCTGGGTCGTAACCGTACCTTCCCTTACACACTTGCCAGCAATACAGCAGATAGCGAGTACACTGATGACGAGGAAGAAGAGCCAGCTCAGACAACTGTCCGCAAAACCAGAAAGTTGTCTCATACTGTTAGAAGAGGCGAAACACTTCTTTCTATCTCAAAAAAACACAGGGTAACTGTAGCGGAACTGAAAAAATGGAACCGCCTGAGAAGAAGCAGTATCATGAAAGGTCAGCGCCTGGTGATCATGAAGGAAGTGAAAGAAATTGTACCTTCTGCTGCACGGGTAGCAGTTGCTCCCAAAGCGGAACAGGAGTATGTAAAAAGTGCCAAAAAAATCAAGATGAAATACCATACCGTTCAGCAGGGAGATACCTTGTGGACAATTTCTCAGCGGTATGGCTTACAACTTGATCACCTTAAAAAAGCAAACAAAATCAGAGGAAACGAAATCAAGCCAGGTCAGAAACTGATCATATCAAGCTAGGATTTGGAGTTTTACACACATACTTTATGATTGCCTACGTTAACGGAAAAGTTAGTTACAAGGACC
>DASYHR010000256.1:0-6254 GCA_035998385.1 Dyadobacter sp.
GCAGCCGGACATAAAAATATACATGTATCGAAGTATTGGCTGGATGAAGTGCGCAAAGCCGGTGAAATACGCTACACGGACGGTGATTCAAAAGTTGTTGGTTTGTATACCAAGTTTCCATTTACGCGTGCGGTTGTATTGATGGGTGCTCAGGATAAGGTAGGTGAAGTGAACCTGATCAACCTTCTTCAATTACTGGTTGCATCATTTCTGATAGCCACCATTATTGTAACCTTTGCAGGCTGGATTTTTGCCAAAAGAGCACTCCGACCTATATCCAGAGTCATGAATGAAGTGGAGGGCATCTTACCTCAAAATCTGCATACCCGGCTCGACGTTGCAAATCAAAAAGATGAAATCGGAAGGCTTATAACTACCTTCAATAATTTGCTGGACCGGATCGAAGCCGCATTTCAAATGCAAAAAATATTCGTGGCCAATGTATCTCATGAATTAAAGAATCCGTTGACAAAGATTCGCTCCCAACTGGAAGTAAGTGTTTTGAAAGAAAGAAGCCCTTTAGACTACCAGCTGACGATACGTTCGGTACTGGAGGACATTCAGGAACTGGCACAGCTATCTAATACGCTGCTGGAGCTCGCAAAAGTAAGCGAGGGCCAAAATGACCTGCTGACCGAAACTGTACGTGTCGACGAATTGCTGCTCGACTCACGGCAAATGCTGATGCAAGCCAATCCATCCTATAACATCGCCATTGACTTTGATGATCTTCCGGAGGATGACACGTGGCTGGAAATAGCAGGAAACCCTACATTGCTCAAAACTGCATTCCTGAACCTGATGGACAATGCATGCAAATTTTCAGAAGACTTGAGCGTATCCGTGTATTTGAAATGTACCGCAGACAGTATACATCTTAAATTTTCTGATCAGGGAAAAGGAATTCCGGAAAAAGACCAGGGGTTAGTATTTCAACCCTTTTACCGAAGCGAGAGCACCGCCAACGTCAAGGGTTATGGAATCGGATTATCGCTGGTAGAGAGAATTGTGAGGCTTCATAATGGCACCATAGTCATTCAATCGAACCAACCCAAAGGAACTACTTTTCTGATCAACTTCAAGTTTTAAATTATTTTTGGTCTTTAAGCAAATTCTAAGCTCTTATTAACGTGCTTTTAAGTATTGCTATATTTATTTGTATTGTTCTTATAGGACGAAGCTTCCCAGAGAGGAAGACATTAAACTAGATTTCATTTTTTGTGGTGTTAATAAGCAAACTTGGCAGGTGTTTCTCACACCTGCCAAAGTTTTTATGTACCTGTGTGTAATCACAAAATAAAAGGAGCAGCCATGTTACCATGACTGCTCCTTCTGCAAGTATTCTCGAATTAGTGCTTCTTTCTGATTTCGATGATCTTCATCTTATTAAGAAGTTTGATCACAGGATAAGTCGGATCAACTTCCCACCATTTCGATCCGAAATTGATGCTGTTTGGTCTTTTGTGGTGGTTATTCTGGAATAACTCTCCCATCATCAGGAAATCAAAAATTAACGAGTTCTTTGATTTATCTTCGTTATCAAAATTCTGGTATCCGTATTTATGACCACTCCAGTTCACGATAGCACCGTGGATAGGTCCCATTAAAAAGTGAATAGGCAAAAGGAAGAAAAACGCCCAGTGCATATCCAGGTATACATAAGCAAGGATATAAAACGCTGTATAAAGGATAGCCCAACCTGCACGCGAAAACCATGAGTCACCTAGTTTCTCGACAAGATTCCACTCAGGGTAGTTACGCTCGAAACGGGTCTCGATCGCTCTCTTCCGGTTTAATACCGCATTGTAAATGTCCTTGGTTTCCCACATCATGGTAAATACATTTTTTGTGTGGTGCGGAGAATGGGGATCTCTTTCAGTATCACTAAATGCATGGTGCATACGGTGAAGAATCGCGTACGCCCTTGGGCTTAGGTAAGAAGATCCTTGGGAAATATATGTCAACAAATAGAAGAAACGCTCCCATGGTTTGCTCATGATGAACATCTTATGGGCTGAATATCGGTGTAAAAAAAAGGTTTGGCAAAAAAGTGATAGATACCAGTGTATTACAAATACGGCAATGACTATGTACATGGAAACTGTTTGATTATAACATAACTATTTACAAAAATAGCGCGAACCAGTCAGAATCCCATAGAAGTTAAAACGAAATTTGAAAATTATTTATATTAATTCTATTTTAGGATATACGAAGGCGTTGCAATTTCCCATTTACAGAATCATAAAAGCGTAACTAACAAGATTGGCTCCCATCTGAAGTGCCATACGGCGTGTTTCTTCTGGATTGTTGTAAACACTTTGGTCCTCCCATCCATTACCTAAATCCGTTTCGTATGAGTAGTAACAGATTAGTCTTCCTTCCCAGATCAATCCGAAACCCTGCGGACTTTTCCCATCGTGTTCATGCACTTTAGGCAGACCATCGGCGAATTTGTATTTCACCCTGTACACTTCGTGGTCAAATGGTAACTCCACAAAGGAAAGTTCAGGAAATACTTTTTTCATTTCTCTCCGTATAAAAGGATCCAAACCGTAGTTGTCGTCTATGTGCAAGAAACCCCCGGAAAGAAGGTAGTTGCGAAGATTTTTCGACTCAGAATCTGTAAATACAACATTACCATGGCCAGTCATGTGTACAAATGGATAGCCAAATATGTCCGGACTTCCTACCTCAACCACATCTTCGCTTGGATTGATGTTCATTTTAAGTTCTGCATTACAAAACTTTATCAGATTTGGCAGCGATGTTTTATTTGCATACCAATCGCCGCCACCGCCATATTTCAACTTGGCAATTTTTAATGAGGACTGTGCTTGAACTTTCATGGGCAGCACGACAGCCATCAGCAACAAAAGAAACACGCAGGAAATTTTGATTTTCATCATGGTTACTCAAATTTACAATTCTGGCAAATTGGCAAGATTAACAGCATGGCAACCGGCTACGGCAGCGGTTTCAGTTCTTAAACGGGTTGCTCCCAAAGAAGTTGTAACAAACCCCTGTTGAAGTACAAATTCAACTTCTTCAGGAGTGAAATCTCCTTCCGGTCCAATCAGTAACACAGTTTCACCACCTTTTTCGGCTAGTTTGATCACATGTTCAGACAATTGGTTATCAGGCACATAAGCAATCAATTTCGTTTTTTCCGTGCGACTTTTGATGAATTCGTTAAAGTGATGGTTTATCGTAATGTCGGGCAAATAAAATTGCTGAGACTGTTTCATTGCTGCAACTGCAATCTTTTGTAGTCTGCCAAGGTTAATCACTCTGTTTAATGATTCTTTAATGGTATTCGTTGTAACAATAAAATCGATACGCTCTACCCCCATTTCGGTCATCTTCTCAACCATCCATTCATTTCGTTCTGCCTTTTTGGTTGGAGCGATAGCCATGTTTATACTGTAAGAACGGCGTGGAATCATTTCTGACCCTAATATATTATATTTAATCTTCCTCCCCTGTACATCCAGCTGGCATTTTTGCAGAAGCCCCTGACCATCCGTGATATATATGATATCCCCGCTTGAAAGGCGCAACACTTTCGTGCAGTGTCTGGCCTCCTCTTCATCAAGTTCGTTGAATTTGTGTTCAGTCTTATAAAATAAGTGCATACGCTGTATCGCTGTTAACTTAAGAATTCCATGTTTTTCAAAATTAGAGATAATTGAAAGGAATAACGAGTGCAAAAAATAACAATTCCAAGATTATTACATTTCCGATTAAAACCTGTTTATAGGATTTTATGACGATCAATTCCATACTAAGGAAATTTTTGAACCTATTTTACGCCTTTTTGCAAAAAAGAGTATTTGTTAATATTTTATTCAAACCTCGACTAAATTATTGAAATAATGCACTTTTTGATAACAATACTGCAACTAACGCAATAAAATTCTGTATTTGATTAAATTTTATTAGTTTTTATTTCTTGCAAATACATTTTTGCATTAATATTGTGTCGTTATAATTATTCGTCACCACCTTATCTAGTATTATTATGTCAAAATCCAAGCTGGAATATATTTGGTTGGATGGCCACAAGCCGACCCAAGGTTTACGTAGCAAAACCAAAATTGAAGACAATTTTAGCGGCAAACTTGAAGATTGCAGCAACTGGTCATTTGATGGTTCATCAACAGAGCAAGCTCTTGGCGGTTCTTCTGACTGTCTTCTTAAACCAGTTTACATTATCCCGGATCCACAGCGCAGAGATGCATATTTAGTAATGTGCGAAGTTTTGAACGCTGATGGAACTCCTCACGTTACAAACGGTCGTGCTACTATCGAGGATGACGATAACGATTTCTGGTTTGGTTTTGAGCAAGAGTATTTCCTTTGGGATGACGAAACTAACAAACCTCTTGGTTTCCCTGCAAACGGATACCCTGCACCACAAGGTCCTTATTACTGCTCAGTTGGAGCGAAAAATGCATTCGGACGTGAAATCATTGAAGAGCATCTTGATGCTTGCCTTGATGCTGGTCTTAATGTAGAAGGTATTAATGCAGAGGTTGCTGCGGGACAGTGGGAATTCCAGATCTTTGCAAAAGGTGCACAGGAAGCTGGTGACCAGATCTGGCTGGGTCGTTACCTGTTGGAGCGTATCGGTGAGAAATACGGTGTATCTATCAACTGGCATTGCAAGCCTCTGGGCGATTTGGATTGGAATGGTAGCGGTATGCACGCCAACTTCTCTAACACTGCTTTGAGAACTGCTGGTAGCAAAGAAGTATTCGATAAAGTTTGCGAATCTTTCCGTCCTGTTGTTAAAGAACACATTGATGTTTACGGTGCTGACAACCACCTTCGTTTGACTGGTAAGCACGAAACTGCAAGCATTCACGATTTCAGCTATGGTGTTTCTGACCGCGGTGCTTCAATTCGTATCCCTGTTCTTGTTCCTCAAAAAGGATGGAGCGGATACCTGGAAGATCGTCGTCCAAACTCGGCTGCTGATCCTTACAAAGTGGCTGCACGTATTATCAAAACTGTTAAGTCAGCTTTGTAATCGCGATATAGAATTAGATTCTTCTACAAGAAGAAACAAAAAAAACCACCTTAACGGTGGTTTTTTTTTGTTTAACGAAATGATTGTTTATTCCTCATCCTCAGCGGAGAAAGAGTATAAAGTATTATCCAACTGAATCCGTCCCGCATTAAAGCGGATGATAAAGTCACTAATTGTTTTTTCGTTGATCTCCGACTTATTCAAACCCACTTCAAGTCCGATACCATACTCAAACTTGTCATCAGTTTCAATATGCTCCTTTACCTTGATCTCTTCGTTCTCCTCAATTTCCTCTATAAATTCAGTCAACAGAATTTCAGCCTCTTCGTCCTGCTCCGGATCTGCTTTGTAGTTGTCCGGTCTTTCATCGGGAGAAATGTAGTCCGGCATTTCCTTTTGAAGTCGCTCCAGCGCTGCATCGTACACAAGGGTTGAATGATGAAGCCTCAACGTGTATATCAAAGCGTCATACACAACTTCCTTCTCCTTGTAATAGCCTACAAATTGTACGTGGGCATGCTCGTTATTTTCCTCTTCCTCTTCTTCAAATTCATCTGCTACGTAGACAAAGTTCAATCGTTCCGACTTACATTCGGCTTTCAACTGAGCAATTTCTTCTGGATCAAATCCCGGATTCATAATTTTAAATTATAAGTTTTGAGCATTGTTAAAAAATTATTCCAAAAATAGCATTTCGCGGTATTTTGCCAAAGGCCAATCTTCATCATCAATCAATAATTCAAGCTTGTCAACGTGATAACGGATTTCTTCGAAGTATCTTTTTACTTCCGATCCATATAATTTCGCCTTCTCAAAAAGCGCATCGACGTTATTCGCCTTCTTTCTCGCTTCGGTCATCTCATGAACCAGGCGTTTGATCACCACCACGTGAGAGGAAATGTCTTTGATAATTTCCTTGATCGGCTCAGCTTCTTCCAACATATCCAAATCCGTAAGCGAACGTGCCGTCTGCGCCAGTTTGAATTGATACTTCACAACTGTTGAAACAATGTGGTTCAGTGCCAGGTCGCCAATTACACGGGACTCAATCTGCAATTTTTTTACATAGTTTTCCAGCTCAATCTCGTACCGTGCATGAAGTTCACGGCTTGTGAGTACACCTGTCTTTTCAAACGCCTTGATCGTACCGTCAGTTACGTAAGCGAACAATGCATCGTAGGTTTCACGGATATTGCTCAGGCCGCGCTCCTCAGCTTCTTTC
>DASYHR010000258.1:0-3145 GCA_035998385.1 Dyadobacter sp.
TCCTGGCAAATATCATGATGACATTTCAAAATGTTATTGGAGTTATATTTTATCTGTTTTTTTATGTAGGCATCCGGAAACATCTTCAAAAACAAAACTGATGAAACAAAAAATACTAATCATTCTGATCGCGGCTATTTCGGGAATATCAGATAGTCATGCCCAAATACCAAATAAACATATACTTTCGGGATACTGGATGCCTCAGAGCTCTCCTCTTTCCTGCTGGGCAGCAACACTGTCCAATGTGAGTCGTGTTTCCTGGGAATCAAATATTATACCCGAAAGCTCTTACTGCAATCACTGCTCAACCTCAGCTGAAAATCTAGACATTGTCAAAGCATATGCGGAGAGAAACTACAACGTTCAATTGGTGAGAGATGGATCTGTCCTGACCTGGCAGGGAATATCTGCTATGTTGGCAAAGAAAAGAGCCCGTCCTTTCATCTACAGCTTTAAAGTACAATCCGCAGCCTCATACCATACCGTTAATATTTTTGGGTACGAATCTGTACTAAATATAGACTCCAGAATTCGTAATTGGCTGTATGTATACGATCCAAAACCTGATTCAACAGGTAAATTTTACATGAAAAATTATCTGGCATACAGCTTGATACATATAACGCCCAATACAGATTCAAACATTGATAACCAGGGGACATTTTATAATTTTGAAAAAACAGGTTCGACATATAAGAAAATTAACAATGTGATTCGCAAGGCTACAAGTGAAGAAACTTTCGTTGCCTGTCTGTCAGATAACGAAATAGCTCGCCACATTGATAATCTGATGAATAAAATAAGTGAGGAATTTAGAGATAAAATCGGCCTCAGAAAAGGAAGGAGATACATTATTGATAAAGAAATAAAAATAATAGATTTTGAAGATGAAGTAATAAATCAGGCTGAGCGACAGGAATTAGCGCAACAACAGTCAACCGTGTCTGCACAGCCACAAGCATCCGATACTACGAATTATCAAATTGTAATGCAAAATGCTTCAAATAGTTATATGAAGCCATATGTATTTATTGAAAATGATAGCCTTAAATTTATGACTGGGGTAGTGATAAGAAATACAAAAAATGCAGGTGAAAAATGTTTGGTATTAGATACTATTGAAAATATTGATTTCTTGAATAAAATTCCATTCCCTTATTGGAATCAAAATCCTTTAACACCTCATATCGTCCATATGGATTCTAGTATAAGCCTAATTAGAGGTAAAGAAAATAGTCTGTTTGTGAAGACTTCTGATGGAGAATCAGCAAAATTCTATGATTTCAATAAAGTGTTATCGAATGATATTACGGAATATAAAAATGAAACTGAATTTGAGGCGGCCTATTTGAAATATAGATTCTCAATTCCAAGTGGATCAAATAAAATTTTAAAAATCAATATTCCACTAAAATGGGATGATATCGGAACTGTAAATGATAAACTACCAGAAAATTTAAAAATCAATAAGATGCAGCACAATAAGTACCTGAAAATGAATACTAAACGTATACTAGTAACTGGTCCAGTCCTAGATTAGTATTATTTTCTAACTATGAAAAAGCAATTTTAACAACATTCAATTCTTCACATATTACTCATAGAAAGGATCCTATTAAACACCCTTCAATGACATCATACTTAATTACCTAGGGTAACCGCATCCCCAATATTGTTGATTTTTCCAGCAACAGCTTCTCCGCAAATTTGATACGGGGGAGCTGTTCTTGTTTAAACCTTCTGCAAATAAGCTCAGCTGCAAATTCAACATTTAAATCTTAAAAAATGAAAATCAAACTTATCTTCTATCTGACGTTCGCGCTGGCAGTTACGATGGCATCATGCTCAAAAGATGATCCGGCACCGTCGACACAAAGTGTCTCCAAGGAAATCAAGTCCTTCGTTTTAGGCACGCTCAATCCAGCCGTGACAGCAACCATCGATGCGTCCGCAAAAACGATAAAGGCGGAATTACCTGCTGGTACCGATCTAACCAAGCTCAGTCCTACCATCACATTGGCTGAAAAAGCAACGGTTTCGCCTGCAACGGGTATTGTACAGGATTTTAGCAAACCTGTAACTTACACCGTAACTGCAGAAGACGGATCCACGCAGGTATATACCGTAACGCTGACCATCCAAAATAATGGAACCGTGTTCCTTGGCAATCTGGGTGGACTATACGCCCTGGATGCCATAACAGGAGCGAAAAAATGGGTTTTTGAAACAGAAAATTTTATTGATGGCACACCCACCGTGGCCAATGGGATTGTTTATTTCACAAGTTGGGACAAAAAGCTTTATGCATTGGACGTTGTTACCGGCGAGAAAAAATGGGAATTTTTACATGGAATGGGACAATCCTTTTGGAGTCCGATGGTGGCCGACGGGATGATCTATTTTGGCGGCGATCCTTACTTTTATGCACTGGATGCAGCAACCGGGGCAAAGAAATGGGAATTTAAAGGAGATGAAACATATACATTTGAAGCATCTCCGACAGTTGTAAATGGAGTAGTGTACGCTAGTTTGCGAGGTACAGCATTTTCAAACCAAGGGGTTGGAACCTTCGCTCTGGATGCCAAAACCGGAGCCAAAATATGGACCAAGCCTACTGGTGTTTGGGTAACTGAATCATCTCCGGCAGTAGTTGACAATATCGTCTATACCGGTTCGGAAGGAGATGGACTGCTCGCTTTCGATGCAACAACGGGTGCGAAAAAATGGCAGTTTAAGGATGTAAGCTGTGCTATATCCTCTCCGACGGTGTTCAACGGGATGGTTTATATCGGTAGTGGCACATTTGGTACCGGCAATGATAAGCTTTACGCTTTGGATGCCGCATCCGGAGACAAAAAATGGGAATTCCCCACGCCAGACGGCGAATCAGACTATTCCTCACCTATTGTCGCCAACGGCGTTGTATACATTGGTGCAGGCTCAACATTGTATGCAGTAGACGCTGCTTCGGGAGCTAAAAAATGGGAAGCGAAACCGGAGGAACATACCCTGATTTACTCCGGAGCGGTGGTCGCTATGGATCTTGTATATATCGGAATAGGAAAGAAAGTATACGCCTTTGACGCAGCCAACGGTGTGAAAAAGTGGGAATTTTTATCTGAAAAAGGCTTCAACCAAAGCT
>DASYHR010000340.1:0-2398 GCA_035998385.1 Dyadobacter sp.
CACTTTTCTAAACCTGCACCAAAGATACCTCAATTTGTTGAGAGATGGGTTGCCAACCGCGGAAATGTACAATTCCTTGATCTTCGCGTGCTCCTTTTTACCAAGCGGTGCGATGTTTGAAGATTTCGCATCTGCATGCACACGCAGCGCGCCTCCCAATCCCTCTACCTTTTTCACCGTGGTGCTTTGTTGTGCGGTGAATCGGGTGATGAACTCATAATCAAATGCAAAGTGGTAAGACTCATCAAAAGGGCCATACTTCCTAACCAGATCACGTTTGAAGAATAAAGATTGATTGTGAATCTGCATTCCTTCCAATACCTGACAGGTAAAGCTATATGACGTCGTTTTCAGAATTTCCGTCACTTCGTCGTCGGTGGAGATCATAAACAGATCACCATATAAAATATCGGAGGGTGTTCGTAATACCGCTTCTCCAAAACGAAGAAAGGTGCCCGGGAAATATACATCATCCGAGTTTTGGAAGCTGATGTAGTCTCCGGTAGCGCGTTCCAGCCCTTTGTTGATCGCATGTACCTGGCCGCGATCTTTTTCTGATACCCAGTAGGACAGATACTTCTCATACTTTTTGATCACTTCGACGCTGTGGTCTGTGGAGCCACCATCAACAATGATATATTCCAGATTAGGATAGTTTTGGTTGATGACGCTGAGTATAGTCCTTTCCAGGAAATCAGCCTGGTTATATGAAGGCGTTATGATCGTCAGTTTTGGCAGATCAGATGCCTTTTGTTCGCGGATATCAGGAGCGGAAACGAGTGTGCGCAGTTCCTTTGTATATTGTTCGATGGACTTCATGTATCAATAAAATTTAAAACTGATCAATAAATTGTGTTATTGATTTCAGATTAGCCCTCCACTTTTTTCTAAGCAGGCGGTTGGGTTTAATATCAGGATTTCTGCCGAAGCCGGGTTTTCCTTGCGGAACAAACTGTCGGAAAGAGTTTACAACCTTTTTGTAATCAGCATATAAGGTTTTGAATAAACCACTTTGTTGTAACAGAGGTGCGTGGTCCGACCAGATCGGATCGAAATAATCCAACCCGGCGAAGTCGGCCGAGATCAGTTGTTCTCCATTTACAACATAACGCTGTTCTTTGACTTCTAATTTTTTGTTCAAAACAGAATGCAGACCGTAGTGCCAGCCTGAATTTGTAATCTGGATCGCATAGGGAATACGTACCAACACGAAATTCAACCACAGCTGATCCATACACATACCATTGCACAGGTCGAATTTCGCCCGATCCAATGTTCTTTCCGCCCACCAATCTATGAACTCATGACTTTCCCCGGTGCGGCTAAATACCCAGCTTCCTGAGTGAAACATACCAATATTAAGAATTCGTTTGTCATCTAATAGCGACGATTTCGTCAACGCCCCGGTGATATGCGGCGTGACCTGCATGCCTGCAGGCTTCGACACAATTGATTCAAATGAATTGTAAATATATACGGTTGGTGCAAAAAAGGTAAAGCTCGTTTGATCAGGATGAAGTTGCAACAAGTGTTTAAGAAACCAGGGACGGCATGCATGTACAAGTTCAAAATCATAGTATTGCTCCGTCATCTGCTGCCATTGCGGAATGGCTACTTCATTGGTTCTAATAAGCTTTACATAAGCCGGAAGCTCCGCCAGTTCGGTATAGTCGACCCAGCCCAGGTAAAACAGATTTCCGGGGTACTGCATCACAGACTTGGCCAATGCGAGTGCATGTGCCAGATTTGTTCGGTTGCAGACTGTAAAAATAACGTTCATGGTATTCACTCTTCCTTTACGCTTCCTGTATCGGAAGATTATCTATATTGTCTTTGGTGACGCCGGTGAAGGCGAAAGGTAATGTCCTGTTTTTGTATTGAGAAGCTTTTTTATCGGGGGACAAAGCTACACAAAAGAAATTCCGGACAATCTCAGTAGGCTTCCGGACCGTTGGCCAGAGTCTGTTTGCCTCTGCTTCCCAAAAAATAGAATCCCGGTTGAGCAGGACTTCGTCGTGCCGGTATTGGTAGGCTGTTTTTGCTTTTCTTCTTAAGGCTTTGATCATGCGTTGTACATTGCAAAGAATCAACCCGTTATTCTCAAATGCCTCACCCATATCGGCTTTTTCATTCTGCTTCAAACCCAGCATCAATGAAACCTGTCCCGGTGCCTTTTTTGATTTATTCACCGTAGGGGCAGCTTTCAGGTAGTCGTAGCCTTGTTTACACCAGTAATGCAGCTCATCTTTTACAACCCAGGTGTTAAGCTCATGAATCAGTAAAAAATCTGTCCAGCTGAATCTGTCATAAAATTCATCCAGCAAAAAGAGTTTTGCCAGGGTTTGCCGGGAGTGAAAGTACTCTTTCGGGAAATAAATGATATCAGCGTCCTCTTTAT
>DASYHR010000358.1:0-6796 GCA_035998385.1 Dyadobacter sp.
AGTCTATGTCCATTTCTATTTGAAAAGTGATTGCCGCACTTTATAAATAATCCGGCAAGTTAAACTATAAACTTCACTAAGCCAGGCGCTAACATTTTCGGATTTATGCTCAATTTGAAATTGATCACTTTTACAAGAAGCCTAAATTCTTCCCGTGCAAATGCCAGAAGGCTTTAAAGGATACAAAAAAATCTCTAACAGTGAGGTATTTAACCACTGCCTATTACCACTACGTTTGTCTCTCTACCTCGGCAATTTTATTAATCATGCCATTGAATATGAAATAATGAAATGGCAGCACAGCATACCAGTACAGCCTGCCTGCGAGTCCCAGGGGACGAAATGTGGCGGTCTGGATGATTTGTTCACCATCTATACGAAATTCCAGCCAAGCCTCACCGGGTAGTTTCATTTCTGCGTAAAGCAGCAATCGTCGCTCCTGACGGTTGGCGTAAATCACCCGCCAAAAATCCAGAGTATCCCCTGTCGTCACATTCTGTTGGTTTTTCCTGCCGCGACTTAGTCCCACACCGCCAAAAAGCTTATCCAAAAAACCACGAAATTGCCAAAGCCAGTCGCCGTAGTACCAACCTGACTCGCCACCAATGGCGAAAATTCGGTCTGTGGCCCGCGATACATCTTCAGCTTTACGCGTTTTTTTATCCTGGTAAACTCCGTATTGAGGCGGAATCAGCTGTTTGTCAACCATTTTCCTGGAATATACCCCACCCCAGGCATCCTTCCAGCTCGATAACACCAGGTTTTGTTCTATTTTATCAAACGCTATGCGAATAGCCTGCTGGTAACTGATAGGCTGTATTCCAAGCCTTTTACATAAATCGTTAGGCTGCGCAACTACATCTACACCCATACTGTCTACCAGGTTTTTGGCCAGGACAAATGAAGTAGAAGTAACCAGATAAAGCCAGTATGACGACAACCTGGGTGTCATCACCGGAACTGTATATATGTAACGCAGCAGGCCACGCGCCTCCGCAAAACCCAGTAACATCTGTTTGTAAGTTAGAATGTCCGGACCGTAGATATCGAAGTGCTTGTTGAAAGTGAATTCTTTCAGCAAAACAGATGAAAGCAACTCGATTACGTTACGAATTGAAATGGGCTGACAACGGGTGTACAACCATTTCGGCGCGATCATGACAGGAAGCTTTTCGACCAGATCCCTTATGATTTCAAACGAAGCACTGCCGGACCCTACGATGATACCTGCACGCAAGCTGGTAAGCGGTACCTTTCCCTTAGCAAGCACGTCTTCAACATTTTTCCTGGATGAAAGATGGGTTGACAGTTTCTGATCATTGACGATACCGCCCAAAAAGATGCATTGTCGCGCGTCCGTCTGATCTATGGCCTTCACAAAATTCCTGGCTGAAATTTCTTCGCTGGTCGAAAACTCGCCTGCTGTAGACATGGAGTGCACCAGATAGTATGCGGCGTCGATGTCCTTTGGAATATTAGACAGCGAGTCCGAATTTAACAGATCAATCTCAATTACTTCCAGTAATCCATCGTGTCCAAAACGGTTCGTATCGAAACGGGATTGATCACGTACAGCGCAAACGACGCGATGGCCTTGCTCAAGCAAAACAGGAAGCAGGCGCTGGCCAATATAACCCGTCGCGCCGGTGAGTAGGATTTTCATTATAGAACGTGATCAATATCGAAGTTTTATGAATATTGATAATGCAAAATCCTTGCCACCAAATATACGTGGATTGTGATGGGAATAACCATGCATTTAGACAGCGTTGGACCAGACCGCAATTTCGTAATATTATTAATTGATTCCCTTGCAGTTTCTATAGTCAGTTACTGTCGCAATACACAATGTAATCTGGCGGGATAAGACGGTCACTTTTTCGTTGCAAATTTATACGTAAATTCAATAGCACGGTTGCTGAGATCCCAACTATCAAGTTCATTACTTACCAAACCGCTATGTTTTTTACCGATGTCACGCAGTGCATTCCCAACTGACTTTCTAAGATATTCGCTGGGATCAGCCTTATGTCGCGTGATGAGTGCGATAGCGACAGCTGGATTTGAATCGAAATAGGGTCTGCCTGTCCAGATCCTCAGCCCTTCTACTACCGCCCGCTTCACGTTTGCATTCTCATTGTCGAGCCATTGTACTATTGTCGGGAGTGCCTGCTGATATCCGGTCTTCTGGCAGAAACTATCAAATGCCTTAGCCAGCATTTCCTGTACACGCCAGTTTGAATCTGAGGCTACCTGATTCTTTAAAACCGGAAGCGCTCTGGCATCAGTAACTGACAATTCCCCAAGAATCCAGGTGCCCAGCATCCGTACCTGATAACTGGGCTCAGCCAGGAACTCAACAGCCAGATCAAAATGCACGAGTCGCGGATGACTTAATATCCGCTTACCGCTTTGAGTAATATGCAGGAAGCCATGTTCAACATCTTTGATCTCATCCAAAATGTCTGTTATCTGCCGATCTTCCATGGCTGCAATGAGGGTTGGTGATGAAAACAACATCCATCAAGGTTGTATTGATGGCACCAGCAAAGCTATCAACTCAGCCTAATTATGACTATGAGATATGTCAGTGTTTGACGATCAGATTTCAAAAATTTTCTTTCTGTGCTCTATCCCCCAATCTGTCAGGTTTGTGATAATTGTTTTCAGTGACAAGCCATGTTCGGTTAATTCGTACTGCACACTCACCGGTTGCGTATCCAACACTGTTCGTTTGATTAACTGATTTATTTCCAACTCTTTGAGCTCCTTGCTGAGCATTTTATTTGAAATACCATCGACATCGTGCAGTATGTCTGAAAATCTCCTCTTGTTGTAGAAACATATGGAGGAAATCACTGCTATTTTCCACTTTCCATTGAGCACGTCCATCGAATCCTGAACTGCCCTCATCTCTTTTTTATGCTCCTGCCGGGAAGCTTTTGCGCATTCTATCATGTTACCTGGTTACCTCTGAGTTACTGTTACTTTTCACTACAAAGTTACAAAAAGTAACAAGACCACTATAGCTTTGCAGCTCAAATAAACACATGTACAAATGAATTTTTCAAATAAAAATGTAGTGATCACCGGTGGCAGTACAGGAATAGGGTTTGCGACTGCGAAAGCTTTTATCAGCGCTGGTGCGAATGTATGGATCACGAGCAGAACGGAAGCTAACTTACAAAAGGCCGCAGCCGAAATTGATAGCCCAAGGTTAAAGACTGTAGTATCCGACACATCCGATATGGAGGGGATTGCGGTTCTGGAAAGAACAATAGCGCTGAGCGGTTCGAAACTGGATGTACTATTTCTCAACGCCGGGGTGGCCGTTTTCTCCCAGATCGAGGAAGTGACGGAAGCCGATTTTGACATACAATTCAACACCAATGTAAAAGGGTATTTCTTTACGTTGCAAAAATTAATGCCGCATTTGGCGAAAGGTTCTTCGGTGATTTTTACTTCCTCAACCGTTGCGACTGCCGCGAATCTGGGAGCCAGCATTTATTCAGCTACAAAAGGAGCTGTCAATAAGATAGCCCAGATTGCCGCCAATGAATTAGCTGACAGACAGATCCGTGTAAACATCGTAAGCCCGGGACCTGTGGCAACTCCGGGACTGGAAAATGCGGTACCAACCGAAGCGAAACAGTATCTGGCAGCAGCAACCGCGATGCAGCGGCTGGGAAATGCGGATGAAATAGCAAAAACTGTCTTGTTTCTGGCGTCTGACGATGCAAGTTTTATATCAGGAACCGAGTTACTCGCAGATGGCGGCTACACCACTTTCGCAAGAAAATAGCTGCCACCGCCTTGCCACATCCGGAGAATCGTGAGACGTATGTCTGCGACTATTAAAATGCACGTCAATGGTTAAGTTAAGCAGGCACGAAAATTTACAGGGCTGTGAAAAAAATGAACACTTCTTAAAACCAAATCATCATGGCAAATACAGTTGTTGGAATTTTCGGGAATGAATTTGACGCGCAGAAAGCGCAGAACTATCTGTTGGAAAACGGGTTCGCGGATGGAAATGTGGACATCACAACGGCCTCGTACAAACCTTTTAGCAATGACACATCCACTGATGAAGACTTGTTCACGAAGATCGGGCATTTCTTCGAAGACCTCTTCGGAGAAAATGAAAGTGATGCAAAGCGTTACATAGATGCGGCAAGGAGTGGGACAATTGTTACCGTGCATGCATTGAATGCGAATGAAGCAGACTCCGTTGCGGGTATTCTTGATCAATTTGGAGCCTTAGATGTCAACGAAAATCGAACCGGAAATACGCAAGGGCAAATTTTTACCGACGGAGCCTACAGTGGGGAAGTTATTCCTGCTGAAGTACGCGGAACAGACAACACTGATTTAAATACAGTTGAGCCTTACACAAGAAGTAGTCCGGCGGATCCTTTACCCGCATCACACCAGAGCGTAAACTTTGACAATGAAAGGACTGGCCAATCTGTTCAAAGATCCAGAAGTCGCATTTTTGAACGTTCGCTGCAGGATCATAATCGCCTGAGACAACAAACGCTGTCGCATGACGGGATAACCGGACTTGCCCAAGCACAGGACCCGGATTTGGATTCTTACAAAGATTTGGACCAGACCGTGGCAAATCCTCGCCCGATATCGGATCAGGATAGTCGATTGGATCAGGACGCCTCAAATCAAATATCTGATCAGGAAAGACTACGGAGATTGAATCTTGAACCGTAGATTCTCCTCTTATCTGAGGACTATCTTAAAAACCAAGTGCCCCCCGATGTATTAAACTTTTGGGGGCACTTTAATTTTAGAGATGTCTGCCGGTTTAGGAATTGAGAGCACTAGCTCAATACCTTTCAGATTCCGCCTTTCAATGCGTCCATTTCTTGTTTGGAAATAGGTTGAAATTGCAACAACGAATCACCGAAGATAATACTGCCACGTAAGAAAACATGAAATCCCATATAAGTCCCTGCTGTGCCCACACCGGACTTCAGGCCTTCGGACGATTTCAAGAACGCAACTGGCGCTACGGTCCTCACGTTGTTTCTTGACAGAAAACTAAATTTCCCGAGTAACGTATCACCGGACACATTACCTTTCACGCTTCCCTTATCGAGTGATTTATCATCGTAATTAATCTGGTAGTCTCCATAAAAGGCTTCTTCTGATAACACCAACTTTAATAAGCCAGTGTCCTTGCTGAAACGAGAAACACCAAGGTAATACTTCGTTTCATATTCTGGAACACAGCTCCACACCGCCACCAGCACCAATAAACAGATTATTTTTTTCACAATAAATTTGCAGCTCTTTGCTTCCTGATTATGGACAAAGATAAGTGCTGAATACCAGCAGAGGTAGCTGAAACAGGATTGAATATCTTTTGACACAGATAAGACATTACAAATGAAGCTGTATCGGGGAAATGGTCGTTACATCAACCACCCTTTTAATAAATTTCCACAGCGCCCACGGTAAGCAATGGTAAATAAATCCTGGCAATTGTACCTCTATCTTCCGGACCTTTTTCAACTATGAAACTACCGGCGCTATGGTATTGTAAGTTAAGCAATTTGATCCTTTCGCTGATCGATTTCAAACCAATCGACTCTTCCTTGATGCCATTTACAACACATGTATTTTTCTTGCCATGCAGGCCTATTCCGTTGTCTGTTACCGCAATCAGAAGCGTTTCTCCTGACCGTGACATCTTCACTGCAATGTGAGCGTCCGCAATACCCGAACCTATTATTCCATGTAGAATAGCATTTTCGATCAATGGCTGAATCAACATGGGCGGGAGCAATACTGTTTTCAATTGTATGTCGGGATCCAAATCGAAACTGTAGGTGAAAGAGTCGTTGTAACGCATCACTTCCAGTTCGGTATACAATTGTAACGCTTTCCACTCCTTTTCTGCCACCACCAGACTTTTGGTTGAATTTTCGAGTATCAACCGGCTCAGCGAAGCAAATTTTTGAATCAATCTGGAGGCAGTTCGTTTATCACTGTCCATGATATAAGACTCGATCGAATTAAGCACATTGAAAATAAAATGCGGATTCATTTGTGAACGAATAGCTCTCAGTTCACTTTCCGATAACTGATACTGATATTCCAGCCGCAATGTCGTTTGTTCTGCCTGTTTCTGTTGCAGCATATTGGAAAACGTTAATTTCCTGATCCTGGAAAGATTCAAAAAATAGATAAGCACCAACGCCAGGCTCACAATAGCCAGTATCCCATACAGCCACAATTGCTGAATTTCAAGCTGACTCAGCTTTTGTTCCTGCGACAATTCATTGAGTTTACTCGCTTGTAATTTCTCATTGTTTTGGGAGATCAATAGTTGTTTTTGTTTCTCTTCTCCAATCAATTTTTCGTTTTCAAGCAGCGCCTTTTGCAAATTTCTCTCTTGAATTCCCTTTTGCAATTCGGCACGATTCAGTGCAATCTGCAAATTTTGTTGTTTGAGTTGTCCGTCTGCCAGTATTTGCCTCTGCTTATACATAGTTTCCGTTTTATCAAACTCATGTTGCAGCCCCATACGGGTAATTTCCTCTTTTTTCTGGTCACTGCTGATGCTGTCTGCTGTCTCTTTATAAGCCCTATAATAGATTAATGCACTGTCGGGCATATTCAAGGCTGCATATGTATCGCTCAGTCCCAAACTTGCGTCTCTTTTCAGATCCACCATATCCATTTCTTTGGCGATCTTAAGTGCATTAAAACCATAACCTTTCGCTTTTACATAATCCTTCTTTTGAAAATAGGCATCTGACAAATTCTGGTAGTTTGT
>DASYHR010000361.1:0-4660 GCA_035998385.1 Dyadobacter sp.
GAAGTCTGTTTAAGTTACACAGCTGGTTTGGCCTGGTGACAGGAATATTCCTGATTCTGCTGGGGTTGAGCGGCTCAATCCTTGTTTTCAGAACAGAGCTGGATTCCTTCCTGAACAGAGATTTACTCCACGTTAATGCTCAAAATCAGAAACCGGAAAGCGTACTTTCTGTTTGTTATGAAACGATCACGAACCGTTATCCGAATTTGGACGGAATTGCCTGGCTCAATCCTGATGCCACCCCGGAAGAAGCGTACAATTTCAGGATCTATTTCAATGATACAAAGCTGTTTACCTATGATCTTGCATTGATCTCCCTGGATCCCTATACCGGAAAAATCCTTCGGGAAGGGCCAGCCAGCGAGTTCACTCCGAGCTTCATCGAATGGCTTCTACAATTTCATTTCAGTTTTCAGCTGGGTATACCGGGTGCGGCGTTAACTGCCGTTTTTGGCATATCAATGCTGATTTCGCTATTGACTGGCGCTGTCGTGTACAAGAAAATGATCTGGAAAGTGCTTACTTTTCAAATCAGTGTCAATCGGAAAAACTGGCGCACCATCAGCTCGGATCTGCACCGTATTATCGGGGTTTGGTCCATGGTGTTCAACATGCTTATATTCTTCACCGGGTTCTGGCTGAATATGTTTGCATTCAAAGCAAAAACGTGGCAAAACGAGCTGATCCCGACCAAGCCGAATACAGTAATGACGGTATCTGCCGACGACATGTATCAAAAAGCACTGCAGGCTTTCCCTGAACTGGAGCCCACCTACGTCTATTTGCCTACTCAATCTCAGCGCAAGTTTGAGGTACGAGGTTATACTGATAGTCAACTGAAAATATGGGGAAGCGGTAATTCTGTAAGGATTGACCAGTACAACGGAGAAATAAATCAGGTCAACCGTTTGAGTGAAAAGCGATGGTCCGACCAGCTTGAATCCACTTTCTTCCCGCTGCACGTAGGAAATTTTGGTGGCATTGCGGTCAAGATACTTTACGTAATCATTGGTCTCACTCCCGGGCTGCTCGCTGTAACAGGCTTCCTGCTTTGGTGGCGTCGCGCCGGGAATGGGAAAAGTAAACGATCAAAACCATATATCATTAAATCTACAAATCATTGAAACATGGCGGCAACAGCGGTTGCCGCCTTCTTTTTTTAGTATCTTTGGGCGACTTATTTCCCAGTCCCATGCCAGAAACCAGCCCGCACGAGAAGGCAATCAATACAACATACTTCAGCATTTTAAGCAGTGCGGGGTTGGCAATCATCAAAGGAGCGGCCGGATTTTTTGGCAATTCTTATGCTCTGGTCGCCGATGCGATTGAATCCACGGCAGATATTTTTTCTTCCGTCCTCGTCTTATTCGGGCTTAAATATACCAGCAGGCCAGCCGATAGTAATCACCCTTACGGGCACGGACGGGCTGAACCACTTTTCACCTTTCTTGTTGCAGGTTTTCTTATTTTATCGGCAGTGGTCATTGCTTACGAAAGCATTCAGAATATTCGTACGCCGCACAACTTACCCGAGCCCTGGACATTAGCCATCATAGCCTTAATTATTGCCTGGAAAGAATATTCTTTTCGGAAGGTGATGGCCAGAGCCAAAGAAACCAACAGCTCTTCACTGAAGGCGGACGCGTGGCATCATCGCAGCGACGCCATTACTTCGGTAGCAGCCTTTATAGGCATATCCTTCGCCTGTATTATGGGCAAAGGCTACGAGTCGGCGGACGATTGGGCCGCACTTTTCGCAGCCGCATTTATCCTTTACAACTGCTACTCTATTTTCAGACCGGCGTTGGCGGAGATCATGGATGAAAATCTGTATGATGAACTTGAACAGCAAATCCGGCAGGTTTCTGTAACGGAACCGGGAATTTTAGGAACTGAAAAATGCTGGATTCGCAAAGCAGGATTGACATATCACATTGAGCTTCATGCCATTGTCGATGGTGACATTCCAGTTCGTGACGGACATATCCTTTCTCACAAACTGCAGGATCGTCTCAGGAAACACTTCCCTGAACTGGGAAATATCCTGATTCATATTGAACCTGATAAGTAATTTAAGTTTCTCGGGCTGAGCTGGTTTTACCTACCGCGGGATTGTTTCACAACTTTCGGCTCCGAATAATCTGTTCGTCGTCCGTCAGCAAAACATATCGATATTCCGGAAAACGTGTGATAAGTTTCAACCCCTCCACTGCTCCCAAAACCATCACCGATGTACTCAATGCATTGGCAAATTCAGCACATGGACCTATAATCGTAACGCTGGTCAGGCCGGTTGACGGATAACCCGTTTTCGGATTGATGATGTGCGAGTAGCGTGTTCCACCTATTTCTGCATACTTTTCATAGCTGCCTGAAGTAGCGACAGAACCGGTTTTCAGTTTAAGTATTTTGACAAGTTTTCTTACTTTAAAGGGATTGGTAATGCCAATATTCCATGGCTTGCCATTCACCTGTTGTCCCCAGGCTGACAGGTCTCCCGACGCATTGACAATCCCCCCTGCTACCCCATTTGCCTGCAAAATTGCCCGTCCCCGATCCGCAGCATAACCTTTGCCAATAGAACCGAACCCTATCTTCATACCTGGCTCAGACAAAAAAATAGTTGAATTAGTACTGTCCAAAACGATTTGTTCAAATCCCACCCTCTCTACCGATTTCCGCACTGCGACAGAATCAGGCATCTTTGTCATACTGCCATCATACATCCAGATTTTATCCATGGCCGCAATACTGATGTCGAACGCCCCGGCAGAAATGAGGGAATAGTCAATTGCTCTTTTTGTCAACTCAAACAACTCTCTGTCCACATGAACAGCCCTTATTCCGGCATTTTTATTTACTTCAGAAACCTGTGTTTCAGGTCGCCATTCTGAGATCAGATTCTCAATTCTTTCAATTTCAGCAACCGCCAGATCAATCTCTCTGTTTGCCCGGACCGAATCTTCTGTAACCACGCTGATATCAAACAAAGAACCCATGAGCGTCATCTGGCGCTTCACCAGTACCTGCGAAAAACAGGAAAACGAGCACCCTAAAATAAGAATGCTCCCTAAAATCCCAGCAAAATAGATGCGCTTGCACATGTCAGTAGCAATCGGTCATAAACTGATTCCGGCTCTTGTAAAAGCTGAGTGTCTGGTTATTCTTTGAAACACAAAGCTCCTCCAGTAAAATCTCCACATCATGCTGCATTCTCAGGGAACCGCAGATCATAATTACGCCCTCATTAGCCAGCAAATCGGCAAAATACTGAGCATCTTTCTGGATCAGATCCATTACATACTGCGGCTCAGCACCACGGGAATAAGCTATTTTCAAACTTTCCAGGTGTTTCTGAGCAATCTGATCTGAGGCAAACTGCCGGTATTGTTCTGTTAATTCATTGTCGTATCTGAATCCGGCATACATGCTCACACGCACATGACCATTGTTGTTCATGATCATGCCCAAAAACGGTGCTATACCGGTTCCATTTGCAATCATCACCACGGAGCTTGCTTTTTGAGGAAAATGGAAAGCTGAATTCTGAACAATACGTGCTTTGATTTTGCTGTTCACATCCAGATTGTACAGATAGCCCGATCCAAGTCCGTTCTCGTACAGCTTCACCATCAACTGAATTTTCCCATTGTTTTGACCAATAGAATAAAAACGTTCGCGACTATCGGAAGCCGGATAAATGGCCAGCAAATCCCCTGACTGAAAATCGCTGCGGGACTGTGGAGCAAGGATGATTTTGAAAGTCGAATTGGACTCACTTACCAGCGTCTTCTCAACCACTTTCAGCGTTTTCAAGCCAATCTGCTTTTCGGTATACAACGCCGGAGCGGTGGCAAGGGCGGTGAGAGCTCTTTCGCTCCACGCATGCACCCATTTCACGAATTCATCAGGTGACTTATCATTGACTGTATACAGATTCAGATAACGTTTCGCCCATTCCTGCTTTTCCAGCAACTGATCCACATGTCTGGCAAACTCACAGAAATCAGGATAAGCTTTCGATCCGAAACCTACAATACTGAATAAAATGTCTTGTTCCTGTTTGAATTTGTTTACCATATCCGCGAAATGAGTCGCATTCGCAGGCGGACTACCCAAGCCATAGGTGGATGTGAAAATGATCAGGTGTTGTGCTTGCGGATAAACCCGGTACTGATTCATTTCTGCCAGAAAAGATCGCTTCCCGTCTGAGAGCAATTGCTGATGTATCTGATTGGCAAAGAATAACGTACTTCCGTTTTCAGTTCCTACCAGTACTACAATTTCGGCGTTTTCAGCCTGAAACTTGTTTTTGACCTTGGTACGCGTACGTTTAAAGGTCATTACAAATCCGGTGTAAATGAACGCCAGGATATTAAGTGATGCCAAACCCAACACAACCGCCCAGATAATATTGGTGCGACCTGTGTGTAAATCCAGACTCAGCTTTTCAAAAACAACCGTTTTGGCAATAGCTGTTTGTTCGGCAACAGAGCCATCAATCTGATTTACAGTAATGATTTTATCCCGAAGTTTCAATATAAAAAACTCTTCGGGATCATCTTCCATCAAAGGAAATTCTATCTTTTCGACATCGGACAGTTTGGTTTGCTGAAACACCGGAAATTTTGCCTTCTCCAGAGACACCGCTTCGTCTGAC
>DASYHR010000386.1:0-3008 GCA_035998385.1 Dyadobacter sp.
TCTGCGAATGTGAAGAGAAAATATAAAAGGATACTGGCAGTGTAAGTAAGAAGGATAGAGATTATAAATGGAGTAACCTGTACTTTGTCTCATGTACATTTCAAGTCATGAACAAAAAAGACATTCACCATGTCAACTTCACAGAACAACAACTTTGACGCTATCGTAATCGGCTCTGGTATCAGCGGTGGCTGGGCCGCCAAAGAGCTTTGTGAAAAAGGTCTGAAAACGCTCGTTCTTGAACGAGGTCGTAATGTTGTTCACAATCAGGATTATCCCACTGCCCACAGGGCTCCCTGGGAATTCCCTCATCGAGGCAGGATGCCGGGAGAATTTCTGGAGGAAAATCCGCTCATCAGCAAAGCAGCCGGTTTTGATGATGCAACGGATCATTTTTTTATTAAAGACAAAGACCATCCTTATATTCAGGAAAAGCCGTTTGATTGGATCCGGGGTTACCAGGTGGGAGGCAAATCACTGACCTGGGGCAGAGCTTGCCAGCGTTGGAGCGATTTTGAGTTTTCGGCCCCGCAACGTTTTGGTTATGGTATCGACTGGCCCATTCGTTATCAGGACGTAGCGCCCTGGTATTCTCATGTCGAAAAGTTCATAGGTGTTTGTGGAAATATGGATGGGGTTGAGGCGATGCCCGATGGAGAATTTCTTCGTCCTTTCGATCTTAATTGCGTAGAATCCGCTATACAAAAAAGCATACAGACCCATTATAAAGACCGGCATCTGGTAGCAGCACGCTGGGCACACCTGACCGATCCGCAGGAGATACACCTTGAACAAGGCCGTGGCAAATGTCAGGCAAGAAACATGTGTATGCGCGGCTGTCCTTACGGCGGCTATTTCAGTTCTGTTTCATCCACATTACCATGGGCTCAAAAAACCGGTAATCTTACCATCCGCCCGCATTCCGTTGTGCACTCTGTTATTTATGATGAAGAAAAAGGAAAAGCAATCGGTGTGAAGGTGATTGACTCAGCGACAAAAGAAGAAACAGATTTTTTTGCCAAAGTCATCTTTCTCAATGCGTCTGCATTAAATAGCACCCTCATCCTGATGAATTCGCGTTCAAAACGTTTTCCTGACGGGCTTGGAAATGACAGTGGTCTGTTGGGCAAATATATTGCCTTTCACAATTACCGCGCTTCGGTAGGCGGCGTTATGGATGGTTTCGAAGACAAATATTATTTTGGCCGTAATCCCACCGAACCCATCCTTGCCAACTACCGCAATCTCCATAAACAGGATACAGATTATGTTGGTGGATTCACCACATTTATGGGCGCACACCGTATGCGTGGTAAACAAAGTGATGCGGCTGTTTCCTTAGGTGCTGATTTCAAAAAGAATATGTCTGAACCGGGCGGCTGGCGGGTGTACATGTACATGCAGGGGGAAACTATTCCAAAAGAGACCAATTATGTCAAACTAAGCCCTGATAAAAAAGATCAATGGGGAATCCCTCTGCTGATCACAAATGTGGATTATGACGACAACGATGAAAGAATGATTAAGGACTTTCTGTCTCAAAGTCGGGAAATGCTTGAAAAAGCTGGTTGCAGGGATGTGCAAACACACGACAATAAACAGGCACCCGGTCTTGATATTCATGAAATGGGTGGTGCCAGAATGGGGCACGCCCCCAAAACTTCTTTATTGAACAAACACAATCAGCTCCATCTCTGTAAAAATGTATTTGTCACGGATGGAGCCTGTATGACCAGTACAGGCAATCAAAGCCCGTCTATCCTATACATGGCACTCACGGCACGCGCGGTTCAGTTTGCCGTCGGTGAAATACAAAAAGGAAATTTGTAACAAAATCGGTCTTGTCAGGTAGAATTTTCAAAAAAGCGTCAATATCTTTACAAAAACTATAACGCTCAATCTAAATGTCAAGACAAAATATCCTTTCCGGATCTCCCTGGGAAGACAAAATGGGCTACTGCCGTGCAGTACGCATTGGGAATATTGTAGAAGTAGCAGGTACTGTTGCTATCGTTGACGGCGATAAAGTAAAGGCTGACGACGCTTATGCACAAACTCACAATATCATTGAGAGAATTTCCAAAGTGCTTGAAGAAGCAGGGGCAAGTCTTTCGGACGTTGTGCGCACACGTATTTTCACTACAAAAATTGGTCATTTTGATGAAATCGCACGTGCACACGGTGCATTCTTTGGCGATATAAAGCCTACAACAGGCATCTACGAAATCAGCGCGTTGGTATCTCCGGATTACCTGGTGGAAATAGAGTTCACTGCCGTACTTTCATAATCGCTGACGTTTTTCTGATATTTCTGAATACGATACACTCATTCGGTGCTGGTATTTTGACAAATCAGAACAAAATACCATTTTCTCTAAATTTCCACGTAAATTTGCGGCTCTTTTCAGGGCTTTGGAAAAGAGAAAAAATACAAATTTTATTTAATAATTCATTTTAATCTTAATGCAAGAATGAAAATCGCAGTGGTAGGCGCTACCGGCTTGGTAGGCGGCGAAATCCTTAAAGTGCTCGAAGAGCGTAATTTTCCGGTAACTGAATTATTGGCAGTTGCATCAGAAAGATCTGTTGGTAAGGAAATTACATTCAAGGGTAAACAGATAAAGGTGATCGGGTTCGAAGATGCCATTGTAGCCAAACCTGAAATAGCGATTTTTTCTGCAGGTGGTAGTACATCACTTGAACTCGCTCCTCGTTTTGCAGAAGCAGGCATTACTGTTATTGACAACTCTTCAGCATGGAGAATGGACCCTACAAAAAAACTCGTAGTACCGGAGATCAATGCGAAGGAGTTGACCTTGGAAGATAAAATCATTGCAAACCCGAACTGCTCGACCATACAGATGGTAGTCGTGTTGAATCCTTTGCATGAAAAATATAAAATCAAACGTGTGGTTGTATCAACTTATCAGTCTGTTACAGGTACTGGTAAGGCTGCCGTAGATCAACTATTCTCGGAAAGAGCAGGAGACCACAGCAAAGGAAAAGTG
>DASYHR010000458.1:0-11434 GCA_035998385.1 Dyadobacter sp.
GAATTAAATAAATGGGGTAGAAGTACGCGGAAAAATTCAGTAGTCCTACTCTAAAATTGGCTGGTTGTTTTCCGGTACTTTGACCTAATCTTCACATGCACGAGAACCATTTATTATTTCACCTTAAACCGAAGACTACAATGGCAGATCCAGTAGGACCCGTACACACAGGCGGACTAGAAGAATTCGTCGTAAACGACGAAAACGGAGAGCAATACACCATTTTGTATTTGCCTGACCGTAACAATGACAAGCTTCAACAGGAGGGAAAACCACCCCACTATTATTGGGTGCCCGGATCTGTCAGGCTTGCGCGCTTCGGCGACGTTGGTGATTTCAAATTCCGGCATATGCACTTTGTGGGTGTGTTGGATGAAGACATGCACGCCGGTGTTGAAGGCCGGTCGGAAGTAGCGGGTGGATTGCTTTCATTTACAGTTACATCACGGTATCCGACAGCAGTACTCCGACAGGCAGAACAGCAACTGCTCGACAAATTTAAAGGCAACAATGACAGGTATTGGGGTTGGCGCAGCCAGGCAGCACCTCAATTCAGTATGTGCCCGATAAGGAGTAACAATACGGTGGTAACCAACCTTTCACCCGGAAGGGATGGCGTTGCGCCAGCGGAAAATATTCCCGCAGGAGGCGGTAGTCCTGCTCCCGCCCCTGGCGGCGCTATTCCTCCGGGCCGGAACATTATTGGCCGCGCAGACCTGAACAGAAAAGTAGTGCACGGTCGGGATACGAACTCAAACAACCTGGATGCATGGGCCTGGCAACTGCAAGGACAAGGACCCGGATCTGTTACAGGCGGCGAAAACGCGTTTTCCGGACTGATGGGTGCTTTGCCCAGCGAGCTGATCTGGGCAGGATTTCACGGCGGCGCAAGTCCGATTGTAGTGGCCCAAAACCTGACATTGCCTGTTTGGAGCCAGGAACTTTACCTGAAAATAACCGGCGACTGGGATCGCGTATTTCAGCATTTTTCGGCACACGTTAATGCACACTCTCTGTGGTTTGCAGCCGACATTAAAGCGGAGTTCAACAACCTGAGAATCAGTGGCGGTATTAAAGTGGAAATGGCTATCGACGGGACTCTCCCCGGTGCTGACAAAATGGAAGAAGAGATCAATAAACGGATTGA
The DNA here is from genome assembly GCA_035998385.1 of Dyadobacter sp. Lineage (GTDB taxonomy): Bacteria > Bacteroidota > Bacteroidia > Cytophagales > Spirosomataceae > Dyadobacter. Next base: position 1,148 of record DASYHR010000458.1, read on the forward strand.
CGCGATCACCAAAATTTTCACAGACCAGGCTACGCAACGGATTTTTGAACCCGCACCGCCGGAAGTGAAACCTGCAGAAGCGCCAAGCGGTGGTTTTCTAAGTAGTCTTTTTGGCGGGGGCGGACTAGCGCTTAAATACCGTCGCGACGAAACCCATTTAAACTTGTATTACGAGCAAACCCAATATGTCAGGTATCTGCAGCCAACAACGATCAGTTCTTCTTTTGAAGCATTTTACAATGAATTCAAAAAAGATGCGAATGCTGAGAAAAAATACTTCAAGCGATTGGTATTGGGCGATTTAAGCAAAAAAGTGACACGTATTGTCAAACCTGTGGTCAACTGGCCGGATCCTGCCAAAAGTTGGGTAGGAGAGCCTGTATCGTTCCTTTCCGCTGAAATAGGATATCCTGGTGGAAATGGGAATCTGGCCTGGGATATGAATGTGTTTCAAAGTACAGATACCTCCGATGAAAGTAACTGGAAGCCAGCATTTGCCATGAGGGAGGAAGACGAAGTGAACAACCCACCTGCGGGCTGGAAACCCGACGTAACTTATGTAAGAAGACGCGTTCACCTGACCGAACCGATGGGAATGACCGATAATCTTTTCGTGAAAGTGGACGTGGAGAAAAATGTGATTGATCTTGATCCCGAAGGTGGCAGACCTACAACAGACAACATCATTGAGGTACGGGCTGATTCTGTCGGTAAACTTGAAGTTGGACCGATTGATATTGACGTTGTGCTTCAGGATGCGACGCAGATTGTGACGGTTGAATTTTTTCCCCAAGGAAAAAAACATGACAACACCAATCGGACCTCCGTGAAATTCCAGTGGCGTTCAGCAGATATGGATCAACCGCGATTTTGGGAAATCTTTACCGGGCAGCTGGACTACACCCCAAGATATAATTATCAGGTAACAGTGAGTGTAAAAGGTTCATTATTTAGTTCGGGTATGAGCTGGACCGGGCCGATGATGGAGGGGCAGGGCAACGGGCCATTGATGGTTCACGTTCCGCGTCAGGATGAAGCAGGAGTAGTATCCAGGAGAATGACTCCCCGGGAGATTGCTCTCGATCTTCCGCCGGCCGAAAAACCTCAAGCATCTCCGCCTCAGGTAACAAATGAGATTCCGTCGGCAGGAGGATCAACGCCACCTCCAGGCAGCAGTAAATCCATGGGATCTCAAACGATCCCGGTAAGGACTGTTGCGGGATACAATATTGATCCGCCAGCAATAATTCCACCTTCAGCGGAAACGAGCGAAGCGAAGTTTGCGGACACCAAAGAACGAAAAACTGAGCATAAATCGATTGATAAACTCAGGAGCTTATCAGGTGATCAGGGTTGGGTAAACTTATAAGTCAATCGGGTCGCAAACCTGGTTTGCGACCCTTCACTGAGATAAATTATGTTAGTAAGGGAAATTCAACCGCCGCCCGGTACCAGCTTCTCCGTGCAAGACAATGAACATCACGGAAGTACACCCGACGGAGCACAAGATCTGATCGAACTGGTGTCTCCTGCCAAAGGTAAACCGGCAATATCACTATCTCTTGTGCTTCAGCGTCAGCCTGGCACTCAGGAAAGCATTTCAGCACTCATTGAAAGCGGTGTACTTGCTTTCGAAATAAAACTGAAAACAACGATTTTTGCAAGACACGTGCGTTACCAATTACTTTGGGAAAGTGGTTCTGATTTTTTGAAACTGGCACAAGGGGAAAGTAGCGGTAAAGAAGCGAGGGTTTCCCTCTCTGCCAATCTGGATAAGGACCAGTGTCTCGATGCATTGGCTGCTTTGCAAAGCCAGCACTCTCGCTTCAGGATAGTGGCGTATATAGATTATCGTCAGGATGGAAATTTAAAAACAATCAATCTCTCCGGTTTCTGGTCTCAGATCCATTCATTTCTCAAACTCCACAGCGAGCAGGAAGGCAGAATCAGCAAAAGTAACCTAAGTGCGCTTATTCCATTCATGCTTGAAGACCAGTTGCTGAAAGTATCCGATGAAAATGGCAACGCTGTCGACATTCAAAATGAAATATTGAACAGGCTGTTCATGCGACAGTCGGGAGTAGTGTTAAAAGAGCTGGTCACATTTGATGGCGGGGAACCATACTATGTATTAAGATCCGCACCGCCTTCGGGATATGAGCTTTCGTACAGCGAGCAGTTAAAAGTAACTTCAATTCAAACGAAAAACCTTGAAGTAACCCTGCAGCATCTGGCATCGCAGTCAATTAATTTGTTAGATGATCACTTGTTTCTGGTAGCGCATAAACCGGAGGATCCTTCTCAGGTTGTTCCGGTTCCCATAAAAATCCCCGCCAGTAGGAGTAATCGGGAGGTTAATACTAAAGCCGGCGAAAAACCAGTTGCAGTGATTGGCAACACATTGACTTCCGTGTCGCTGGCTATGCGGCCCAGTGTAAATGCGGCAATTTACGTAAAACCTCAAACTGGTATTCTGCTGCATGGGCAGTTTCTGGAAGGTATGAGCGTTGATCTGAACAAATCGGCTAAACCGAAAAGTCTCCCGGTGGGCGGCGATCCTCATGCGGCATACTGGCCTGACAGGCTCAATGCGCAAAAGGTATGGTATGCCCAGGAGTTCGAGCTGGTGGTACCTTCTATGAATACCGGTCCCGAATCAAGCCCTTTTCTTTTCTCTTATGAAACCGCCGGGGTTACAAGCTCTGGCAAACCTGCATTGAAAGGAAAGCTTCGGTTCACCCTTCAACGAAAGACGCCTAAAAAAACGCTGGACGCGATTCGTGCCAACGGGGTAACCAATGCGGAAGCAGTACCCACCAATTCTTTGAGTATCGTGTTACAGGTTCCTTTCGTGAATGAAACAGACGGGATAATCAAACAGCATTCGGTTACGGCAACATTCTCGGTGGATCGGGATAAGATCACCGCAGAAGTAGAATTGCTCAATGACTGGGTAAGATTGGTCTACGGTGCATTGTCGACTGAAGGTTTTCAATCAATGCCGATACAGATACAGGTAACCTTTACTTTCAACTGTTATGTGGCAGTCGGCGAGAAAGATTTTAATATTGTCTTCGGGGCGAAGAGTTTTGAGACGCCGGTATTGTACACAGCCGCGGAGACCGTCCGGCCTGTGCACAATTCTTACCTCAATGTATCTACATTGGCATTTGTTCACCCAATCTCGATTGTACGTTTCCAGCGGGAATCGCCCGTTGACCGCTCAAGAGATAATGTGATGCTTGCAAAACCTTTACAGTTGTCTGCTTTTCCGGCTATTCGCCCTCAGGCGACACTCGTTCCGCAGGCGGTCGCAGCTGTAAAGCGGGTTAAATACGCCCTGCGAACGCAGGTGAGACAAAGTAGTCTTCCATTGCTTTATCCGTGTAACAAGTTCGGAATGTTGTTTCAGGAAATTAAAGACGGAACAAGACTTGCGATAGGATGTCAGGATGCACTCAAATTGGGAGAAACCAAATACCGGCAATATGAGGAGATTATTGAGCTTCGTGACAATTCTTATTTTCAAATTTTCCGGTCGTTGTCCCAGCCAGGTATTTTTGTAATTGTACCAACTCGATTTTGCGTGACCCGCCGCGAGGCAGGCGAGCGGGATGAGTATCGCCCCATGATTTTTCTGAATGCATTACTGGATGGTGAAAATGCAGGAAATAACAAAGTGGAGCTAAGGACGAGCTTGCAGCCGGATATTCCACTTTTTAGGAGAATTGAGATTCTGGAAAAACTCAAAGCTTTCCACCCCTCGCCCACGATCAGCTATTCCACGGAAATTCCAAGTGAGGATACCCTTTTGAATTGGGCACTTGACCCCGGTATTACTGCCAACTGCGAATCCGATATGTCCAATGCCTCCGGGCCGTTTGTGAGTGCTTTTTTCAGTATGGATATTCCCAGCTGGCAATTGCTGAAATCTGTATTACAATCTCCGGGTCTAGGCGGCAGTATCATAGTCAGGCTCGCCGATGGAAGTGAATTTGTTTCCAATCTGCTTGTCAAACTGGACCAGGTACACGGGCCGTGGCTAAGCGGACCGTTGGAACTGGCAGAGACCGGCGGGCAGGTGCAAATCACTAACAAAACAGAAAGTGTTATTGAAGTGAGTGATTTGGTGCGTTACAGCGGCTCTTCTATTACAGAACAGGTGCCCTTGGAAATATCGTTGGCCTCTGAACAGTCTCACACTGTATCGGCTTCGCCTGGCCTCGTTGCCATTTATTCTTACCCTCTCTCAGATCCCGTGGCGATTGAAGAGACCAGAAGTTTCGTGGAAGATATTTACAGCAATTTTATTTTCATTAACCTGATCGCATTCGGGAACCATAGTTTGTCAAGGCTGGATGTCGAAGCAAGGGTGAGGGGGCTGGATAGAATTCACCACGGCGTACTCACCGAAACTGAACCTGTGATTGATTTCGATTACATGTTGCCTTTGACGACCTACCTCAGTAACCACATTCTTGACTTTCGTATAAAAAAAACTTTTAGTATCGCTGGTCGCGCGGATGAATGGACAAATTGGATTGAGTGGGATCTCAACAGAGGTCCTGTAAGTATTACGAGCGAGTTTTTGTCACTTTAAAACATAAGGAAGATGGAAAATAAAAATTTGACTACCGAAGATAAGACCAGTTACTATTACAGCAATAATCAGCGGATTCCGCTCGCGCGAGAGAGTTCAGTATATGCTGTCAAGTTTGTAACAGGCCGTGATCCCAGGGATGGATCTTTGTCAAGACCTGCGTTCCGACTTTTGAATGAAGACTCAGATAATATTGGGTTCATTCCAAATTACAACCTCCAGGTCTACAAGACAAGTACGGAAAAAATAAACTCAGGACCGGTTAGCAACGGGATAGAGCTGAATAAGGAAATCAGAAATCTTAAGTCTGAAACATCCGTCGAGTTTGCAACCGTTGCCTACCGGAGGGATGTAAATGTGCCTACCCAAAAGCTCGACGATCTGATGTTTGCAACATTGGATTTTGCAGTTCAGTTTAAGGCCGACGTAAGCCGGCAGGAAATTGATGCATTGAATGCGAGATATAATGTCCGGATTGTTAAGCCACTGGATTACGCGGCGAATGGATTTGTCTTAAAAGCCCCTGAATCTGATGGCGAACAGGGTCCGGTGATGCTGTCGAATATTTATTTTGAATCCGGTCTGACTTTGTTTGCGCACCCGGACTTCGTGCAGCGACGCCACACCAGGAGTGTTGCCACGAAAAAAAGATCAGCGGAAGCTTTGCCAGATCCTACACCAGTTGCAAAGAAAGACAATAGCGGGTCCGGTTTCTTATCTCAACAATGGCATCTGAAAACTGCAAAAGTTACCGATGCCTGGACGATCACGAAAGGGAGCAGTGATATCAGAGTTGCCGTTCTGGACGATGGTGTTGATATCAGTCATCCTGAGTTTGGCGGGAAGGTTGTTGCGCAATACGATTTTGCGACCACTACGGCAGACGCAACCCCGAAAAATACGGGTGATAATCATGGGACTGCCTGTGCGGGCGTAGCGGTGGCAAAAGGTGTGAAAGCGTTTGGTGCTGCGCCCGGTTGCTCCCTGATTGCTGTGAATACGCCTGGTTTTTTGGGCTCGGTAGAAGAAGGAGAAATGTTCAAGTGGGTTTGCGACCAACAGGCTGATATTATCAGTTGCAGCTGGGGCCCAAGAGACGGAACAGGTGCATTTGATCCGTTGCCTGACAACGTTCGGGCAGCAATCAATTACTGTGTTACAAAAGGCAGACAAGGATTGGGTATCCCTATATTTTGGGCAGCTGGGAATGGTGATGAGTCCGTTAGTAACGACGGCTATGCATCCAACCCGGACGTGATTGCCGTGGCTGCGTCGAGTAGTAAGGAAACCCGCTCCTGGTACAGCGATTTTGGTCCGGAAGTGTTCATTTGCGCGCCTTCAAATGGAGACAGAAATTTGGGTGAGCTCGGGATTTTTACGGTAGACCGACGGGGTAATGATGGATACAATCCGGATAAAAGAAACGGAACGATACATCCGGCTGATCTGAACTATACGGACAGTTTTGGTGGCACATCGTCTGCAACACCGCTGGCGGCCGGTATTAGTGCGTTGATGCTTTCAATCAACCCCAATCTTCATTTGGAGGATGTACGTCAGATTTTGAAAGACACTGCAGACCAGATTGACAGAGCAAACGGCGCTTACGATAACAGCGGGCACAGCGACTGGTATGGATACGGTAGAATTAATGCGCTGGAAGCCGTGAAGGGAGCACGTGATTTCAACAGCGGAGGATCGAATGGAAATACCAATAGCCAACCTTCTATTGCAGGACCTTCGTCCATGAACAGTTCAGACGCGCCACCAATGTTCCGGATCAACAAAGGAGGACGAGCTTTGTACGCCATCGAAATTGCAACGGATACTGATTTGTTTGACAACGCGAATCATGGCGGAGAGCGCACCACGGCTAACTTCTTTGCATCATGGCAGCAAAAAATGCTGTCGGTTGAGCCTTACACTTTACCAGGCGGAATATGGGAACTGTTAAAATCTTCCGATCGTCTGTATTATCGCCTCCACGTTGCCGATGACAACAACTGGAGTAATTATGCCAGCACCGACGGATCCTCAGCACCTGGGTTTGATATCGCGCATGAAGATCCGACCGAGCCGGAAAATGCAGACGGAATTTCAATCACAGCTCCGGGCGAAGTCGGAAGAAATAATGAAGCACCTGTATTTCGGATCAACAAAGGCGGGAGAAAATTGTATGCTGTTGAAATTTCTTGTAGTGCAGAGCTTTTCGACACAGCCTCTCACGGCAGTGAACGTACCAAGGATAATTTTTATGCCTCGTGGGAGATAGGAATGTCGAGTGCAACACCTTTTGAAATGCCTGAAGACGTGTGGAAACGCCTGAAAACCGGAAATGAGTTGTATTACCGTGTTCATGTCGCAGATGATAATAGCTGGACTAATTATGGGGTATCTACCTCAGATTCAGACTCCGAAAGCGCTCCAAAAATTGTCATCATATCCGGATCGCGAACTTCAAAAATTCTTCAAGGCTTTGAGGAAGAAACAATACAGCCTTTTATCCTGGCAGAAGCAAAGAAAGAAGATGAAGCACTGTGGAGCGCAAAAAATGATTAGCGGCGACGTCTCACCGTTGTTTAAGTCAGGAACTACTTTCCACCATATGCTGAAAAAAGTATGTACGGGATATTGCCAGCCAGGAAGAGGATAGAATTCTCTGAGGAAAATAATGTTAAATGATCATACAGCCGTGACGATAACAGCACGGCTGTATTGCAAATATTTGGCACATGCCAGTCGTAAAAATGCCATAACTTATTAATTGCATTCAAACCCAAATTGTACGGTTGGAACGGCAATAGGATTCAGGAGGTTTGCGAAGATTGTCATAACCAACGGTGACCGGGTTTAGGTAACGAATGAGTGATGTATCCTGACTCTGATATACAAGTGGGGGGATTTTGAGGGTGTTTGTAGTTTTCTCAAATTACAATAGCTGCCAGACAAACATGCCAATAAAAACTCCTTGTAACAATATATAGGTGCCCCTGGCTGCGTTCTTCATTTGTAGTGCTTGCACAGTCCAAATACTTAAAACAGACATGATCAATAACAATATTGATGTATTTGGAATAGACAACGGAAGAGGCAGCAACTTAAAAAATGCATTTACGCGTGATTCTTGGTCGGGGTAATTTTGATATGTGAATAGCCAGAGTCCATGGTAATAGATATTTGCTAGTAGCGAAAGTATTGAAATAATCCCTTTGATTTTCATGTCAGTTTGATTGTAGATCACTTGCAACCAGGCGTTTGATACGATGATGTACTCATTTCGTGTTTTTCTTTCCCTGAACAAAGATAGGAGAGACTTTCGGCAAACCTATTTGCATCATCATGCTTTTGGGAGATCGTTATAATAGTTCACTATCTTTCATAGGCATCTCGGAGTTTAATCAACTGCTGCACTGCAAAGAAGTCTTCGGTCAACTTCAGTCTCAAGTCGTCGTCAGCGACTCGTTATCAGATAATATAAAAAACAGCAGCGAAAAGCTTATTGTCAGCATATCAATTGTTTTTTAGTGGTTAAAAATGCAATTTCAGGCCTTCCAAAATCAAGATGTTTATCCTCTGAACAGGTTGTTAGTCAGAAAGTTAACAGCTTTCTGTTGAGCACTTTTGTCTCCGGGAAAAGTGCTCACCGAAGTGCTCACTACATATTGCGAGATCATGCATATTTTGATAGTTTTCGGGAAACAAAAAAAAACATGTAAATGTTTGATTTGCAGGGTTTTAGTGAGTTTTTTGTGAGCCTATTGAGCAGAGAGCGAGCGACTAAGTTTATAACTGTTTGATAATTAAATTGTTAGTCCTCTATTATCTTAACCTCCCACGATTCTACTACGCATCAAAATTACCATTAAGTATGTATGTAATATTCTGATTGTCAATTAGTGGTCAATCCTTTTGCTAATTTCGAGACTCGGTTGATTACTTGCAAGCATGTTTAGCAGATGTTCGAGTAACTTAACAAATGAATATTTTAAGTACCATTTTTTATTCTTAACATAACGTTTGTAAGCTTCAAAATTGTTTTGCACTATTTTAACAGAATTAATTTGCCCAGACAGTTTCAGTCAAACCATCATTAAAATGTACTTTTCGTCGATAAAGGAAAATCCCCGCCTGTAAGCTTTAGCACTATGCTGCGCATCTATTTCCTAACTGAATTGCACATAGACTGTATGCTCCAATCATGGCGATGAGTTGATTTACAATCTTATTTTTTCTATCGTAATATTGCGATTAATTATTTTTGTGCTATGTTTGCAGCATGGGAGTTACAAGAACAGAAATATTCACCGACCAACAGAACCGTATTGCGGATCTGGCAAAAGCATTTGCACATCCGGCACGGGTTGCGATTCTGCAGCTACTGATTGCGCGCAAAGCCTGCGTTTGTGGTGATCTGGTAGGCGAACTGGAACTTGCTCAGGCAACGGTTTCCCAGCATTTGAAAGAGCTGAAGCGGATAGGTATTATTCAGGGAGAGATTAATCCACCACGTGTTTGCTACTGTATTAATCCGGCAGTCTGGGAGGAAGCAAACCAGGCATTTGGATCTCTACTTGCTTCTTTTGAGCAAGTTAAATGCTGCGATTAGTCGGTATTTTTTTGAGTTTATTAATCGTAATATTACAATATATCAATGGGTTTTATGTTGAACGGAGAGAATCCTGTTACCTGGGAAGCCTTCAAAGGTATGCTTGAACAAAACGCTGATCTGCACCTTCAATTCGAATACGAAGATGGCAAATTTGTTGACAGATCATTTCATATCACCGAAATCAAGCAGGCACTGATCGTTTCGGTAGATTGCGGTGGTGTAATGAACAGCTGGACTGAAGTGATTGTACAGCTGTGGGAGCCGCCAGTAAAAGAAGCTGATCGCTCGATGCTTGTTAGCAAGGCGCTCAAAATCGTTAACCTGGTTGAAAAGTCGTTACCGCTGAATCCGAACGCGGTTGTAAAAATAGAATTTGGCAATTCTAAGTTCGACACGCGCCAAATGTATCCAGGTGAATTTGGGTCCGAAGGGGATAGGTTCACGGTCAACCTGGTTCCGGATTTCACCCAGTGCAAAGCACTCGCACGTGACCAGGCATGCGGAACAACTATGGCGGATTCTGCCTGTTGTGCCCCTGCGCCCCAAAAAGAAGAATTGGAACTCGTGGCAGCGGACGGTGCTGCATGTAAACCAGGTTCAGGCTGCTGCTAATCATTCATCAGGTATATTATATGAAAAAAATCCTAGTTCTATGCACGGGCAATTCAGCCCGCAGCCAATTGGCACAAGGTTACTTGCAGTATTTTGCTGGTGACCGAGCAGAAGTTTACAGTGCCGGTGTTAATCCCAAAGGTGTTAACCCGGTTGCCATCCAGGTCATGGCCGAAGACGGAATTGATATTTCGCACCACACCTCGAACCATGCCGATGAATACACTGGTATTGCGTTCGATTATGTGATCACGGTTTGTGATAATGCACGCGAACAATGCCCTTATTTTCCTTCAGCCGGTGAACTGATCCACCACAGCTTTTCCGATCCGGGGCATACTGCGGGGGAAGACCTGGTAACTTCATTCCGTCGGGTTCGGAATGAAATAAAAGAGTACAGCCGCGAATTTATCAATCAAAAACTGCCTTCCTGATGGCTTTCACCATTCGCCCCCTTATTTCATCA
>DASYHR010000486.1:0-7755 GCA_035998385.1 Dyadobacter sp.
AAGCGCAGCGCGTATACCCTGGTGTTTATTTGCAGTAATACACACACCCTGGCCACTTCCACATAGCAAAACACCTTTTTCAAATTCTCCGTTTTCCACACCACTGGCAACCGGATGTGCAAAATCGGCGTAGTCGGCTGACTCTTCACTGTATGTTCCGAAATCTTTTATCTCAAAACCGTTGGCTGTTAGCCAGTTGATCACAGGCTCTTTGTAAGGAAATCCGGCATGATCTGAACCGATGGCAATTTTTCTCATTACTTTTTTGTTTATTGTAACCCCCCTGTACGAAAGAGGCAGTGGACTGATGAATTTTACTTTATAAGCGAATTGTGCTATAAAGGTAGTATTATCTGTTTTATAACTAAATTGACTTTATCAATGAGTGAAGAAATAAAACCAACTGAAGGCGAACTGATAGACGTATCCCTTTTGAATCCGGCAGTTCCGGAAGATGAAAAAAGAATCAAGGAAGCATTTGAAGATAGAAACTGGAGTGAAATTAAAAGTGCAGACTCCTGGGTTATATTTAAAGTGATGGCGGAGTTTGTTGAAGGTTTCGACAAAATGGCCAAGATCGGCCCCTGCGTTTCCATATTCGGATCTGCACGTACGTTACCTGATAATCCTTACTACAAAGTAGCGGAAGATATTGCAGCAAAGCTGGTTCGCCATGGCTATGGTGTGATCACCGGCGGTGGACCGGGGATTATGGAAGCAGGGAATAAGGGTGCATTTGAGCAGGGTGGAAAATCGGTCGGACTGAATATCAAACTACCGTTTGAGCAACACAGTAATATCTACATTGATCCTGACAAGAACATCAATTTCGACTTTTTCTTTGTCCGAAAAGTAATGTTTGTGAAATACTCACAAGGCTTTATTGTCATGCCGGGCGGCTTTGGCACATTGGATGAGCTATTTGAAGCGATGACATTAATCCAAACCAAAAAAATCGGTCGGTTCCCGATTGTATTGGTCGGGACTTCGTACTGGTCCGGGTTAATGGACTGGATCAAAGGAGTAATGCTGACTGAGAAAAATATCAATCCTGAAGATCTGAAACTGATCAGTATTGTCGATACGCCGGATGAAGCCGTGAAAGTGATAGATGCATTCTATTCCAAGTATTTATTGAAGCCTAACTTTTGATTTTGACTGGTATAACTAACAGATTTGCAGTAGTTTATTTTGATTGCTGCAAATCTGTTGCCCAATAGGATTTTTGGTTTGAAAGGTTCTCATTTTTTTTATTTTTGAATATAAAACTGAAATTATGGCTACGCTGACATTGCAAATTGAGGACGAAAAGGTAGACTTCTTTAAAGACCTGATTGAAAATTTTTCTTTTGTGAAGGTGCAATTGGAAGATGACGAAGATTCAGATGAGGACATTCGTGAAAATATCAGGCAGGGGATTAAAGAAATGCGGCTGGTTGAAAAAGGAGAGTTAAAGTCAACGCCTATTCGTGAGCTCCTGAAAGAACTAGATGAAATATAAATAGAAGCCATCCCGACCTTCAAGCGCGGCGCAAAACGCCTTATTAAGAAGTATCCATCCCTCAGAAATCGTTGCGACGACAGTCTACCTGGTTTCCATTTACGACAAATCCGAGCAGTCAGATAGTTCTGAAAATGAATTGGATAGTTATTTGAAGAGATTCCGGAGTAGTTGGTAAGTCCCTTGTACCAATTTCGGATTTTGATAATTATCAAAGGATTTGATTTTAATCATCCTGACTTTTGCGGCATATTCAATGATGCAAAACACATGAGAAAGGGAATTCTGCTATTCGTTAATACTATCCTGTATCTGCTTTTATCTCAACGAGGTATAGCTCAAAATGCAAAAGAATTTCAAAAAGACTTTGAAACATTAGCTGAATCCGGATTTGATTCTGCAAAGGCAAATCATCTGCTGGATACCTACTTCACATTGCTTACTCCCTTTAATCAGATCAATCAATTTGCTGAGTATATTAAGGGTGAGAAGCCTATTCGATTTCCTCTTATTGAAATCAAAGAGCAACTGGTTTACCGGCAGCAGATTGAAGGTATGCTTGAATCGGCTATGCCTCAGGTAAGGTTGCTGGGGTATCTAATGATTGCTTCCGGCGGAGACAATGATAAGGTTGGGCTATTGGCTGGTAAGTTAAAAACAGAGCCCGATTCCAACTGTTCATTGTGGTTGGGAATGGGTCTGATGTCACTGGGATACAAAAATACTTCGTCATTATTTCCATGGGTAGTAAAGAGAAATGTAGAAGCCGGCGGATTTTTATATCCAATGTTTGTGAGTTTGTCGGCTGATTCGCTTCAAAAAACTGCGTATGAATATATTGATAGTAATGATTGGAATGAGCGAATCTATGCCATTCAGTTATTTATCAATACGAAAAAATCAATCAGAACAGATACTTTGCTACGGCGCGCCATAACTACCTGGCCCTGGCAGTTGAAGGGATATGCGATCGTTCCTGCTCAATCATTACAGATAGGCGAACTTCTTCCTCTACTAACCCCATTACTTGATAGTTCGTCAACCAAACGCATTGCTCTTGAAGCCCTGGCGGGTAGCCCTACGAACTCAGACAGACAATTTGTTTCAAAATTAATGGAAAAAGATTCTCTGGATAAAGATGTAATGGATGCGTTACTGGCTTCGAGACATATGGATATGGCTAAACTTTGGCTGGAGAGTTTACAATCGGGAAAATTACCTTCTGATTATTACTTTTTGTTGCGTAAGGACACGCTTTTGAAAAGTGATGCATTACTGCCAAATGTTCAGGAAACATTAAGGATGATCAAAGATACCAGGTCTGCAAGTCATCTTATGCCAGTTTTGCAAGGCAGGCAAGATGCGGCATCTCAGGATATTTTAATTGGCTCTTTACGTCATCAGGATGGCTGGGTAAGAGAAACGGCTGCAACTACACTACTGGGAATATGTTCAGACAAACTCAAACTTGCGTTGCCCGAAATAATAAGTGACAAAGCGTTATATACCGCGGCTCTGTTCGATCTTTTGATAGCGTGTGAGATCGATTCGTTACAAGATACTGCCGAACACATTTGTAGAACCAGTTCCGACAGTTTTGTCAGCCAGGGTGCTCTGAATTATCTGGCTTCTTTTCCTGAAAAACGACATTTGAAGCTTTTCAGAAAAGTAATCAAAGATAGAGAGGGAGAATATCGGCCGATCAACCGAATAGCAGCGACGGGACTTGCAAATCTTAAAGATTTATCTTCCGTACCCGATATTATTGAAGTGAGTGAAGAAGAAAGAAAAAATTCTGATCTGAATTCGATGGTATACATTCGGGCGCTGGGAAAAATGAAAACCCAAACTTCAAAGAACTACATATCTACATTTTTGACTGGAGAGGATGCACAGGTGAGAGAACTGGCTTCGAAAATACTCCAGTCCTGGTAACGCCTCAATATGCGAGATATGGCGCCAACTTCTCAATAGTCATATCGTCCAATACCTTCACCTTTTTTAAATCTTCAATTGAAGAATACGGTCCGTGCTGATTTCTGTAATTTACAATTACATTGGCCAGCTTCTTATTCCGCAAGTAGGAGTGCGAGCTAAGCTCCTTAACCGTGGCAGTATTAATATTGATTTTCTTTACAGCTGTAGTTATTCTGGCATATGTGTTAAGTTCTGCCACAGCCGTCGAATCCAGACCGAATATCTCTGCATATTGGCTGGTGGAATGAAAGCCGCCGAGTCCATCCCTGAATTTGAGAATCCTGACTGATAGTTTACTGCCAATCCCTTTTAGTTTCACGAGCTGAGTTGTATCCGCGGTGTTGATGTCAAACGCGATCATTACAGGTTTGGTATAGGTATTGTTTTTCGTAAGCGGCGCACCAGCGAATTTTTTTTCAGGCGTAAAACCAGGTTTTTCTGAATGAGCTGGAATTTTGCTGGTGGATAAGGTAATGTAAGGTTCCAGAGTTTTATAGGTGCTTGCAGGAAAGTCATAGATGTTCAGCAAGTCCTCCTTTTTCCTGAATTTCCCTCCCTTACTTCGGAACTTATCAATTCTTTTCGCCAGAAACTCCGGGATTCCAAGCGTTGTCAGATCTTCAACAGATGCGGTGTTTGGATCAAATTGAAATAATCGAACTGTTTTTTCCGTCTTGTGTGCATACTCCTTTTTCTCTTCACGGTTAAAATCAGGTTTCTCCGAAGCTTCCTTATTCAGTTCGGCGACGATGCTGTCCAGTTTTTGTGTACTTGACGGGTGAGTTGTGGTGGGAAGCGGAAAGTGAGGTAAAATCCATCTTCTGAAAACGAATGGTGTCCAAATCAGAAAAGACATCAGGATGATGAGTACCAACGTTCCCCGGGCTTCTTTACGGGATATGCCAAAGAAATCCTGTAACTGACTAATCACTTTCCGGATCATGCTGTCTGAGGTTTGGTGTGCAAACACTGAGACGTGGGATGATCAGATTGGTTTCCAGATTTTTAGTGGGGAGCCGGAGGCTATTATATTAAAATCGCTATCGTTATGACATAGCTCCATATCAAAATGAATGGCATAATATGCTATCAGGCAATCATTGGGTTTTCGGATGGTCAGGCCTTTTTTGCGTAAAGAGCGGTACAGGCTTGCTGCTTCCAGCGAAACGAAGTAAGGATCCAAAATTAAAGGAGTCAATCCTTTGAAGGCATCGACTGTGTTGTTGAAATCACGGTCTGGCTTAAGCCCTTGTAAAAACTCCTGTAAAATTGTTGGACAATAGCAGACCTCATTAAGAACGAGGGATCGATCAAGCAAACCTGTTTCAGCGGATTGTACCCCATTCCTAAAATTGATCCATACGGAGGTGTCAAATAGACGGTACATCGTAATGTCTCATTTGATCCAAATCACCTTCCCATCCGCCTTTGCCTTTCATTTCCCTGAGGCGTTGACGGCGTTTTGCATTGATCAACTCTGTCAATGCGAAATCGATGATCTCTTTTTTTGTGTGAAGGCTTTTGTCGAGATCTCTTATTTTATTGATCTTACTCTCATCAATCTCAATATTGGTTCTCATCATTTCGGGATTTTATACACACTAATATACAAATTTTATACACATGCCTATTCAATGCCATCAAATTGTCTAATTTTGCCGACGCTCCAATTTGAGGACAGGGATACGGTTGTTGTTCCTGATAGATTTATAAAATTTAAGTGAGTATAAAATGAGCCAGTTACCAGCTACCTCTTTGCAAGACATTATCGGGCATGCAAAGGAATACGGGTTTGTATTCCCTTCTTCTGAAATATATGACGGTCTTCAGGCTGTTTACGATTACGGTCAAAATGGCGTTGAATTAAAAAATAATCTGAAAGCGGCATGGTGGAAAGCCATGACGCAGTTGAATGATAATATCGTTGGTATCGATGCATCAATCTTCATGCATCCGCTTACCTGGAAAGCTTCTGGGCACGTGGATGGTTTCAATGATCCGATGATTGATAACAAAGATTCCAAGAAACGTTATCGTGCGGATCAGTTACTGGAAGGAAAAGCGGAGCAATACGAAGCAGAAGGCCAGGCTGACAAGGCGAAGGCGCTTCTGGCTGAAATGGGTCGCTTGCTAAGTGCTGAGGATTTGAATGGTGTAAGAGAGCTGATCATCGCGGAAAACATAAAATGTGCTGTATCTGGTACAACAAACTGGACAGAAGTTCGTCAGTTTAACCTGATGTTCAGTACACAGGTAGGATCTGTTGCAGAAGATTCAAGTTTGATATACCTGCGTCCTGAAACTGCTCAGGGGATTTTTGTAAACTTCCTGAACGTGCAGAAAAGTGGTCGTATGAAGGTGCCGTTTGGTATTGCACAAATCGGAAAGGCTTTTCGTAATGAAATCGTTGCACGTCAGTTCATATTCCGTATGCGTGAGTTTGAACAAATGGAAATGCAATTCTTCATTCGTCCCGGCACTGAAATGGCCTGGTACGAAACGTGGAAAGAAACACGTCTGAAGTTCCATAAGGCGATTGGTTTACCGGCAGAAAAGTTGAAATTTCATGATCATGAGAAGCTTGCGCATTATGCCAATGCAGCTGTGGATATCGAATATGAATTCCCGTTTGGTTTCAGAGAAATGGAAGGTATTCACTCAAGAACCGATTTTGACTTGAAAAACCATCAGGAGTTGTCCAAAAAGAAGCAACAGTACTTTGATTCTGAATTGGATGAAAATGGTAAGCCTTTCGGAAACTATATTCCCTATGTAGTGGAAACATCTGTGGGGGCGGACCGTTTGTTCCTTGCTACATTCTGTAATGCATATACTGTAGAAACAGTAGGAGAAGGTGAAAGTGAGAAACAAAGAACATTCCTGAAGTTGCATCCTGCCTTGGCTCCGTTTAAGGCAGCTGTACTTCCCTTGGTGAAAAAGGACGGTTTGGCAGAGAAAGCACAGGCTATTGCTAATTCTTTAAAATCATCATTCCGCACAACCTACGACGACGGCGCAGCAATCGGGAAACGATATACACGTCAGGATCTGATCGGAACGCCGTTCTGTATTGTGATTGATTACCAAACAATGGAAGATGATACTGTAACCATCCGTCATCGCGACACAATGGAGCAGGAGCGTGTAGCTATATCAGAATTGAAGGAAAAAATTGGTTATGAAGTGGCAGTTGAACGGATTCTTGAAGCTATTTAAGATTTCTGACCCATACAAAATACGAAAGCCGGAGCATTTGCTCCGGCTTTCGTATTTCTGGAAATATATTAAGTTACACTTAAGCAAGCTTAACATTGATTGCATTAAGTCCTTTACGTCCTTCCTGAAGGTCGAAAGTTACATCGTCATTTTCGCGAACTTCGTCAATCAGACCTGAGATATGTACAAAATAGTCTACTCCTGATTGTGTGTCTTTAACAAACCCGTATCCTTTTGAGTCGTTGAAGAATTTTACTGTTCCTTGATTCATATTAATTTATTGTATTATAAAACTTATGCAAAGGTACAGATTGTATATCAATATCTGTTCAAATTTTTCCAATGGGGTTAAAGTAACGGTATTGTACAGCATGTTTTGTCAGAACTTCACTTTTTCATTTGGGTCAATCTGTCTACCTTTGCGTTTTAGATAGCATATACATGACAGAACAGATTCTGATTTTAGATTTTGGCTCCCAGTACACGCAATTAATAGCGCGTCGGATTCGTGAGCTTAATGTTTATTGTGAAATCCATCCTTACAATAATTTCCCCGATCTTACACCGAATGTTAAAGGCGTTATCTTGTCAGGCAGCCCCTGCTCGGTACGGGATGAAAATGCGCCCAATATAGATCTTGATAAGTTTCGCAAGATCGTTCCTGTTTTAGGTGTTTGCTACGGTGCTCAGCTTATGGCACAATTGCTGGGCGGTGACGTGAAACCATCACAGCACAGAGAGTACGGACGTGCTCATCTAAAGATAGACGATACAGATTCTTCGCTGTTGGCAGGTCTGTCGGCATCATCACAGGTGTGGATGTCCCATGGCGATACAATAGTAAAGGCCCCAAATAATTTCAAGGTTATAGCTTCAACTGAGTCGGTTCATGTTGCTGCCTATAAAGTTGAAGATGAGTTGACCT
Source organism: Dyadobacter sp. (assembly GCA_035998385.1). GTDB lineage: Bacteria > Bacteroidota > Bacteroidia > Cytophagales > Spirosomataceae > Dyadobacter. Next base: position 7,620 of record DASYHR010000486.1, read on the forward strand.
ATGGTATTCAGTTCCACCCTGAGGTAACACACTCTACCGAAGGTAAAAAACTGATGGAAAATTTCGTTGTCAGTATATGTGGCTGCAAGCAGGATTGGACTTCTGATTCATTTGTAGAGCAGTCTGTGACATCATT
>DASYHR010000621.1:0-4020 GCA_035998385.1 Dyadobacter sp.
TCAAACGCAAACGAACTTCCCGGGCGCCCTATTTCCAATTGATATAATGGCTCCATATGTTCCCCGTCGAATCGCATGGCACCGTTGACCAATCCATCGGTTTTATCGGCAAGCACTTTTAAGTTGGTATAATGCGTATTAATCACACCAAATGCCCCCGATTTAGTCAAGTCTTCCAGAATTGCTTCAGCAATGGCTCCACCTAATCCCGGCTCGGTACCTGTCCCGAATTCATCAATCAAAAACAGCGTCCGCTTGTTGGCCATCGTCAGGAAATGTCGCATGTTAGTGAGGTGGGAGCTGTATGTACTCAAATCGTTTTCAAGTGATTGTTCATCCCCGATATCAATAAAGATATTTTGGAAAAAGCCCATGGAAGAATCTTCGCGCATCGGAACCAGTAATCCGCACTGGAACATATACTGTATCAATCCAACAGTTTTCAGCGAAACCGACTTGCCGCCGGCATTAGGACCGGATACGATCAGGATGCGTTCCTTGTCTTTCAATTCAATATTAAGCGGAATTACCTTTTTGCCCTGTTTCTGAAAAGAAAGATGGAGTAGGGGATGCCTTGCTTCCGACCATTGTATAAACTGTCGGTTGTGAAACTCAGGACTGATCGCACTCATTTCCTGCGCCAGTTTTGCCTTCGCCCGCAGGAAATCCATCAATCCAAGAAATTGATATGCCTTTTGCAGATCGGGAACGAACGGACGTAACTTGCTCGTCAGTTCAAGCAAAATTCTGTTGATCTCGCGGCGCTCTTCATATTCAAGCTCGCGAATTTCGTTATTCGATTCGAACACATCCGTTGGCTCAATAAAGACAGTTTGACCGGTTGCAGACTCATCATGAATAAATCCCTTGAGTTTTCTTTTGTGCTCTGCAGCTACAGGTATTACCATTCTGCCATTCCGGATCGTAAGCGATACATCGTCGCTTACCCACCCGTTACTTTTGGCAGAACGTAACATCGTATCCAGTTTCTTCCGGATTCCTGCCTGCTCAGAAATTAGTTTTTGGCGTATCCTGGAAAGTTCCGGCGACGCCGAGTCACGAATCTGGCCACGGTCGTCAATAATCCTTTCAATGGCATCTGTAATGGCTTTGTCGACACGTACGTTTTTAGCGTATTCTGCGAGCAAGGGAAAAGCACCTTCTTCCTGATTTGAAAAGAAACTGATACACAGTTTGATCGTGTGTAACGATACTTTCAAATCCGAAAACTCGCTCTGGGTAAGTAGCATGCCTTCAATAGCAGCACGCCGAAGGTAGGGCGTGGCATCTATATAATTCTGGGAAGGAAAATTTTCTCCGACCTCAAGGATTTTTTTCATTTCGGCAGTTTGGCTTACCAGTTTTTCAACCATACCAAAATTGTCCGAAAATCTTATTTTTTCTACGAAATACTGGCCAAGCGGGCTGATGCAGGCTTCTCTCAGCCATTCGCGGAGTTTATCAAAGCCGAGTTTTTGCTCTAATGTAGCAGGGTATAACATGCTTGTTTATAAATGTTGAAGAGCAATGCTATTCAATCAAAGGTCAAATTGAAAATACAGAATACGAATCGCAGATAGTATTCACACGATCCAGACAGAAATAATATTTTTTACGTGTAATTAGTTCAATATCACGGTTCAGAAGATCTCGCGAACCTCGTCTTTGAGTATTTTCAGCGCGTGGGTGGTAGGTTGAACTTCCCGTGCTATGACTATGGAGAAAATCTTCTTACCAAGATCAGTCGGAGGTGCTTCGGATGATACCTCTGCTGCAGCCTTATTGATATCGGCAATGACTTCATTCATAGCCAAGCCAATCTGTTCCCAGGTATGGTTACTGATGTATATTTGCTGGGCAACGTTATGGTTATATTCTTCGCGGATGTCGTTCAGCAGAATCTGCTGTAATTCCAAAGCGCTGGTAGCTACCGGGGCTAGACGCAAAAGTAAGCTGGAAGGGCTTATTCTTTCAAGGAAAAGCGACATACGCTCATAGGCCTGAAGGCGCAGAGGGAGAGTAAGATCAGTATTTTTCCTTTTCGCGTCGAATTGTTGTTTTAAAATGATTTTGTCGGTGACTGTCGTAATGGTCAGGTAAACGCCATATACAATAATTGAAAGTCCCAGGATGATCGTTACGATACTCAGATATTGGTCCATTGTACAGAACAAGGATAATTTTGATTAAAGAAGTCAAAATTACAAGTTTACTACATTACTCAGAAGAATAATTGCATAAAACGAATTACATGGAGTAATTTCATGTTAGCTAGCTTTATTGCATTTCTATTACATGGAGGATCCGATTACTATTACCGAAGCAGCACGGGAAGAAATTATTTCAACTTTGCGGGCAAACAAAATACCAGATACTTACGGATTAAGAGTAGGGCTGAAGGGCGGTGCCTGCAGCGGTACGTTCCTGCTTGGTTTTGACACTCAGTCTGAGTTTGATCAGTTGTATATCATAGACGGCATTCGGGTTTATATCGATCGCCGTCATTTGATGTATGTCGTTGGTTTGTCGGTAGATTACGAAGAAGGTATGAACGGCAGCGGGTATACGGTTTCTACTTTATCTGAGAAATAATTGCCTGAAAATTTAGTCTTCAATGGTTACATGCTTCCAGTTTTCTCCTGATCTGATACGATTCAGCTGAGTATGTGTAATTCCAAATTGCTTCGCGATCATTTTCAGGCGGTTATTATCATTCTTCAATAACTTTTTAATAATCCTGACCTTACTTTCCGTCAACTTATAGTTTTTAGTACGCTTTGGGATTACCCGGTTGATAAAGGCAGGATTTTCTCTGTTGTGATCAATCATTTCCGCCTTAGTCACCCACTTCAGGTTTTCGTAATAATTATTCTGCTTTTCAAAATCGGAGTGGATTACGAAAGAATGCTCTGCGCTTTTTCTTTCAACAAAATACTCCGCCACCAGCTTGTGAACATAGCGGTTAATCGTTTTACCCCCGCTTACACGGATGTTTAACGACCGATAACCCTGTATCACCGAACCTTTGATCACTGCCCCGTCTTTGGGATTATTTTGAAAACTTTTTAGTCTTCCATAGTTGGAAACCTCGTAATGGGGAGCATTTTCGATTTCGTCGAACTTTATTTTTTCCCACTTTTCATTCCAGAAACTCCGACTTACATTTGATTCGCTCATTTTTTCTCAGGTAATATTTTTGATATTGCTTTATCTCGTCATTTTTCAGCAAATGAAACATTTTGGGCTATGTGCCTGTTTCTTAAGTCTGATGAAATTAATTCTCACTTTCTACATCTAATTATACATATGAAGAACACCCTAATTGTTGGAGCTTCTTCCAATCCTTCCAGATACGCTTATCTGGCTGCACAAAGACTTACGAAAATGGGACACTCTATTTTTTTGCTTGGTCGCAGGAAAGGTTCTGTCTTAGGTCAGGATATTCATCTGGAAAAGATTAATTGGCCTGATATAGATACAGTTACGCTGTATGTCAATCCAAGTCACCAACCTGAGTATTACGACTACATTATTTCACTGAAACCCAAACGCGTCATTTTCAATCCTGGGACTGAAAACCCTGAGTTTGAAATTATGCTCCGATCTAAAAATATCATACCAGTGGATGGTTGTACATTAGTGATGTTGGCATCAGGACAATATTAGTAAAGTAACCGGTAAAATCTTACCAGCGAATTAGTGCAGAAGCCCACGTAAACCCGCTTCCGAAAGCGGCCAGGCATACCAAATCTCCTTCTTTGAATTTTCCGTTTTCCCACGCTTCGGCCATTGCAATAGGAATGGATGCAGCGGTAGTATTCCCGAATCTCTGAATATTATTAATTACCTGCTCTTCTGAGAGGCCCATTTGCTGGCGTACATAATCGCTGATCCGGATATTGGCCTGATGCGGAACGAGGAGATTCACATCGGAAGCCTTGTAGCCATTGGCGTCTAATGCCTCTTGTATCACTTCACCGAATTTCACAATTGCATGTTTGAAAACTGCGTTTCCATTCA